>NZ_DATJWR010000287.1:0-17652 GCF_035501035.1 Paraburkholderia sp. | reverse complement strand
GCCGAACGCGCAGTGCAGTTCGGGCGCCGCGAGGTCGATACCGAACATCTGCTTTACGAACTCGCGGGCAACGACGCCGGCGCGGCGATCCTCAAGCGCCTCGGCATTCAGCCCGACGACGTTCGCGCATTCATCGACGCCAATGCGCAAAAACGCGAAAGGACGGGCGCCCCCGAGGACGCCCGCATCGGCGTCTCGCCGCGCCTGAAAGGCGCGCTTGACCGCGCGTTTCTCGTTTCGCGCGAACTGGGCCATAGCTATGTCGCGCCCGAGCACCTGCTTTTCGGGCTCACACAGGTGCCGGAAAGCTTTGCGGGCAGTCTGCTGGGACGCTACGGTGTCACGCCCCAGAAAGTGCTGCAGCGGCTCGTGGAGGCCCAGGGCGACAAGCGCGAGCGGCCCGCCGCGAAGGCCCCGAGCGAGACGCCGCAACTCGACCAGTACAGCCGCGACCTCACCGCGCTCGCGGGCGAGGGCAGGCTCGACCCCGTGATCGGCCGTTCGAGCGAGATCGAGACAGTGGTCGAAGTGCTTGCGCGCCGGCGCAAGAACAACCCGGTGCTGATCGGCGAACCCGGTGTGGGCAAGACGGCCATCGCCGAAGGCCTCGCGCAGCGCATACTCAACGGCGACGTGCCGGAGTCGCTGCGCGGGCGGCGGCTCGTCGAGCTGAACGTCAACGGGCTGATAGCGGGCGCGAAATACCGCGGCGAATTCGAGGAGCGCGTAAAGGGTGTGATGGAGGAAATCTCGGCGCAGCGCGAGAACCTCGTGCTCTTCATCGACGAAGTCCACATGATCGTCGGGGCGGGCCAGGGCGGCGGCGAGGGCGGTCTCGATATCGCCAATGTGTTCAAGCCTGCCATGGCGCGCGGCGAGCTGAACCTGATCGGCGCGACGACGCTCTCCGAATACCAGAAGTACATCGAGAAGGACGCCGCGCTCGAGCGGCGCTTTCAGCCCGTGTTCGTGTCCGAGCCGAGCGTGGACCAGACGATCAACATCCTGCGCGGTTTGCGCGACAAGCTCGAGGTTCATCACCATGTCACCATCCGCGACGATGCGCTCGTCGCGGCCGCCGAGCTTTCGGACCGTTATGTGACGGGGCGCTTCCTGCCCGACAAGGCGATCGATCTGATCGACCAGGCCGCGGCGCGCGTGCATCTTTCGGCTACCTCGCGGCCCGCGGCGATCCTGGAGCTCGAAGCGGAGCTGGCGCAGTTGCGGCGCGAGCAGGACTACGCCGCGACCCGCAAGAACTTCGAGCGCGCCCACACGCTCGACGAGCCGATCGCGGAGAAGGAAAAGTCGCTCGCGCAGACCACGAACGAATGGAAGGAGCAACTCGGCTCGGTGACTTCGGATGTGACGACCGAGGACATCGCGGAGATCGTCTCGAAGCTCACGGGCGTGCCGGTCACGCAACTGACCGCCGAGGAACGCACGCGTCTGCTCGAAATGGAAAATAGGCTGCATGAGCGCGTGATCGGCCAGGAGCAGGCGATCGTTGCGGTGAGCGACGCGGTGCGCCGCTCGCGCGCCGGGCTGCGGCGCGGGCGCCGCCCCACGGCCGTGTTCCTGTTCCTCGGGCCGACCGGGGTGGGCAAGACCGAACTGGCGAAGGCGCTGGCCGAGGTGGTGTTCGGCGACGAGGACGCTATCGTACGCATCGACATGAGCGAGTATATGGAGCGCCATGCGGTGTCGCGCCTGATCGGCTCGCCGCCCGGCTATGTCGGCTATGACGAGGGCGGCCAGTTGACCGAGCGCGTGCGGCGCCGCCCATATTGCGTGATTCTGCTCGACGAAATCGAGAAGGCTCACTCCGATGTCTACAACGTGCTGCTGCAGGTGTTCGACGACGGGCGTCTCACCGACGGCAAGGGGCGTGTGGTCGACTTCAGCAATACGGTTGTAATCGCGACGAGCAATCTGGGCTCGGAAGTGATCTCGGGGCAGAAGCGCTCGGGGCCGGGCTTCATTCCGAGCGCCGAAGGGTCGATGCAGGGCGCGGTGATGGGCGAGCTGCGCCACCATTTCCGGCCCGAGTTCCTCAATCGCATCGACGAAATCATCGTGTTTCAGCCGCTCAGCAGTGACGAGCTGCGTGCGATCGTGCAGCTGCAGCTCGACCAGGTCCAGCGCATGGCGCGCAGCCAGGACATCGAGCTGACGTTCGACGACAGTGTGATCGATTACCTTTCCGCGAACGGCTACCGGCCGGAATTCGGCGCGCGCGAACTCAAGCGCCAGATCCAGCAGGCAGTGGAAAACGAGCTGGCGAAGGCGATGCTCAAGGGCGACGTGAAAGAAGGCGCGAAAGTGGTGTGCCGCTACGATGCGGCGACCCGGCGTATGGCGTTCGCGAACAAGGAGGCCGGTACCGGCTGATGCAGCGCTCGCGCTTCGGGACATGGCGCCCGAAGCGCGAGCACGACGTTACGCGTCGGACTGCCGACGCAATCGCGCGAAGATATGCGGCTCCCACTCACGCAAGCCGATGAGCAGGCCCGTGCCTTGCCGATGCGTGAGCGGCGCACTCGTGCAGTCGTCGTGAAGGGAAGCAAACCGGCTTTTCAGCCGCCGCAACTCCAGCGCAAGCTCCGCGCGTGCTGCCTCGGTCAGCATGCCTTGCACGAAGGCCAGCGACTCTCCGTCGCCGGTAAAACCGGCTTCCAGAAAATCGCCCAGTCCGTGCGTCATGAAGTATTGGCGAATCGGGCCGCCCGGTATCCAGTCGAAATCCCGGGCGATGCGCAGCCGGATCCGGTCGCCCGGCATCAGCGAGATCAGGCCCATGTGCTCTAGCGTGAGGAGCAATTTCAGGCATTGGGCTCGCGTGAGGCGATAGGTGCGGACGATATCGTCCGCTGTCCAGTGATTCAGGGCGCACACCGCCACCAGCAGCAGGCGCTCGTCGGAGACGAGCCTCGTTTCCTGAGACGCATCCAGCATCTGCAAAGCCGGAACCGTGGAAGCCGAAAGCTGCACGAGTTCGGAGAGCGTGAGGTCCAGCCACCCACACATCTGTTCCAGCCGTTCGATCGTGAAGCGTCCTTTTGAGAACAGCCGTTTGACCGCAGGCTCGGAAAGGCGCAGCGCCTGTGCGACGTCGCGGTAGGTGAGCTTGCGGGCACGTAGTTCACGCTTCAGGGTTTCGATCAACTGCGTGGTTTCGCTCATTTGCCGGTATAAGAAAACGATACTTGAGGCGCAAGTTTAGACGACTTCATTAACGAGACAAGCAATTTCGAAAGCCAGCGGGCACAATCCGGCGTCTCGATCGGCTACCTGCGTTTCTTTCGCTCATGAGTCAAAGCACGTCTACTCCCACAGACCGCAACGGTCACGTCGCCGGTGCGCAGTCCACTCCCAATCGGCTGCTGCGTGAACGCCGCTTCGCGCCGTTCTTCTGGACGCAGTTTTTGGGGGCGCTCAATGACAATGCATTCAAGATCGGCTTCACGTCGCTCGTCACCTACGAGGCTGCGCTGTTTCCCGGCGTGCAGGCGAAAACGGTCGCGTTCCTGATCCCCGCAATCTTCGTACTGCCATTCGTTCTGTTCTCCGCGACCTCCGGACAGATCGCAGACAAGCTCGACAAAGCGGTGCTCACCCGCTTCGTCAAATCCTTCGAAATCGTGGCAATGCTGATTGGCGGGGCCGGCTTCTGGTGGCACAGCGCGCCGATGCTTTACTTGTGCACGTTTCTGATGGGCGTGCATTCCGCGTTGTTCGGGCCGGTGAAGTACGCCTATTTGCCGCAGCATCTCGCGCAGGGCGAACTGGTGGGCGGCAATGGCCTCGTCGAAACGGGGACTTTCGTCGCCATCCTGTTCGGTACGATCGCAGGCGGGCTGGCCGCTTCCTCGTCGCACGGCCCGCTGGCGCTCGCCGGCCTGTGCATCGGCATTGCGCTGGTGGGACGGGCGGTATCACACTTCGTGCCGGTTTCGCCCGCGCCGCAGCCCGCATTGCGCATCAACTGGAACCCCGTGAGTGAGACGTGGCGCAACCTCAGGATCGCCCGCGAAGACCGCACCGTATTCCTGGGACTGCTTGGCATCTCGTGGTTGTGGTTCGTCGGCGCCACCTTCCTGTCTTCGTTTTTCAGCTACGCGAAGGATGTACTGAGCGCGAATCCTGACGTGGTGACCGTGCTGCTCGTCACGTTTTCCGCCGGAATCTGCGTGGGTTCGCTGCTTTGCGAGCGTCTCTCGCGCGGGCGCATCGAGATCGGGCTCGTGCCGCTCGGTTCGATCGGCATCAGCGTGTTTGCGATCGACCTGTATTTCGCCAGCCACGCGCTTGCGGCAAGCCCACATCTGCAGTCTCCGGGCGAATTTCTCGGCGTCCTCGCGCACTGGCGTGTGCTTGCCGATCTGTTTCTGCTCGCCGCGTTCAGTGGTCTCTACAGCGTGCCGCTCTACGCGCTGGTCCAGAGCCGTAGCCCCGAAAGCCACCGGGCGCGCATCATGGCCGCGAACAACATCCTCAATTCGCTGTTCATGATCGTCTCCGCCCTCATGGCCATCGCGCTTGGCGCTGCGGGTGTACGCATTCCCGGGCTCTTTCTCGTGACCGGCTTGCTCAATATTGCTGTTGCCGCGTACATCTACACACTGGCGCCGCAGTTCCTGCTGCGTTTCGTCGGCTGGCTGCTGGTTCAAACGGTTTACCGGGTGCGCCTTGCCGGTGTCGAACGCATTCCGGAAACAGGCGGGGCGGTGCTGGTCTGCAATCACGTGAGCTTCGTCGACGCCATCATCATCATGGCGTACAGCCCGCGCCCGATCCGCTTCGTGATGGACCACCGCATTTTCCGTTCGCCGCTTGCGGGCTGGCTCTTTCGCCACGTCAAGGCGATTCCGGTCGCGCCGGCCCACGAGGACGCAGCGTTGCTCGAACGCGCCTATTCCGCTTGCGCACAGGCGCTCGATGCGGGCGAGCTGGTCTGCATCTTTCCCGAAGGCAAGCTGACGCGCACGGGAGACATCAACCCGTTTCGCCACGGCGTCACGGAAATCCTGCGCCGCGCGCCGGCGCCCGTGATACCCATGGCGTTGCGCGGCCTGTGGGGCAGCGTATTTTCGCGCGATGCGCACGCGCGCATGCCAAGGCCGCTGCGCCGCTGGATGGCAAGCGAACTCACGCTGGTGGTCGGCGAACCGCTCCTGCCCACCGAAGCCACGCCGCAGCGCCTCCAGCAGATCGTGCAGGAATTGCGCGGCGTACATCAGTAGGGGCACGCGCTGCACGCAAACACGAACTTTCGCGCCACCGAATCGCGCACCCTGATCCGACATCGAACGACATCATGAATAAAACCTGGCTTGCCTCGTATCCCGCGGGTGTTCCCGCTGAAATCGACACGAACCGCTATCGGTCCATTACGGCGTTACTCGAAGAAAGTTTTGTTCGCCACGGCGAGAAACCCGCATTCGCCTGCATGGGCAAGTCGATCAGCTACGAAAGACTCGACGCGCTCTCGCGCAACCTCGCGGCGTGGTTCCAGTCGGCAGGGCTGCGCAAGGGCGCACGTGTCGCCATCATGATGCCCAATGTGCTCCAGTATCCCGTTGCGCTCGCAGCCATCCTGCGTGCCGGCTATGTGGTCGTCAACGTGAATCCGCTCTATACGCCGCGCGAACTGGAGCATCAACTCAAGGACAGCGGTGCCGAGGCGATCGTCCTGCTCGAGAACGTCGCAGCGACGCTGCAGACCGTCGTGCGTAACACCGCGATCAGGCACGTCGTGGTCGCGACTCTGGGTGACCTGCTCGGCGCGAAGGGCTGGCTCGTTAACTTCGCGATGCGGCACATCAGGAAAGGGGTGCCCGCATGGAGCCTGCCCGGCCATACGCCATTCAATGTTGCGCTCTCGCGCGGCGCCAAACTGCCGCTCACTCCGGTCGAGCAGCAGCCCGACGACATCGCCTTTCTTCAGTACACGGGCGGCACGACCGGCGTTTCCAAGGGAGCGGTCCTGTTGCACCGGAACCTGATCGCCAACCTGCTGCAGACGCAGGCCTGGCTCGAACCGGCACGCGCCAGGCAGCCGGGGCTCGGGCAACTCAAGACGGTCGTCGCCTTGCCGCTCTACCACGTGTTCGCACTGACTGTCTGCGGCCTGCTAACGATTCAGACCGGGGCGTTGGGCGTGCTGATTCCGGACCCGCGCGACATAGGCGGGATGATCCGGTCCTTGCGCGGCCACCGCATCACGATGTTACCCGCCGTGAACACGCTGTACAACGCATTGCTCGATCACCCGGATTTCGCGCGGCTGGACTTCTCGCAACTCTTCGGTGCGGTCGGCGGCGGCATGGCGGTGCAGGAAGCAGTGGCCCGGCGGTGGGTGGCGAAGACCGGGGTGCCGATCATCGAGGGCTATGGCCTCACGGAAACGACGGCATGTGTCACGTGCAACGCAGCCGATTCGGCGCAGTACAGCGGCACGATAGGGTTGCCGTTGCCGTCCACGGAAATCTCCATTCGCGACGATGCCGGCAATGAGGTCGAACGCGGCCAGCCGGGCGAACTGTGCATTCGTGGCCCGCAGGTGATGGCAGGCTACTGGAATCGCCCCGACGAAACAGAGAAGGTGATGACCGCCGATGGCTTCTTCAAATCGGGCGATATTGCGGTCGTGGACGAGCGCGGCTACGCGAAGATCGTCGACCGAAAGAAGGACATGATCCTGGTGTCGGGCTTCAACGTGTATCCGAACGAGATCGAGGATGTGATCGCCCAACACCCCGCTGTTTTCGAGGTCGCCGCAGTCGGGGTGCCCGACCGGCATTCGGGGGAGGCCGTGAAGATCTTCGTCGTGCGCCGTGACCCCGCGCTCACCGAATCGGAATTGTCTGCATGGTGCAAGGAGCGGTTGACGGGATACAAACGTCCCAGGGCGATCGAGTTCCGCAGCGGGCTGCCGAAAAGCAATATCGGAAAGATATTGAGACGGGAGTTGCGTGATGGTGTTGTATAAATGCCGTCCAGCCGGGCCTGGCGCTGGTGCGCGCGAACACGTTGCCCGCCTTGCCCGCGATGGTCCTGCCTTGCGCTGAAGAAGCCAATCCTAACCCGATAGTCGATTACTGAACATGAGAATACCGGTCCGATGTAAAGCTGTGCTGATCAGGTCTTCTCTCGCGATTGCCGTCGGCTGGGCGCTGGCTGCGGCTTTGCTATGCGCGAGCGGCATGCGCATTCCCTATGGCCGCGCCGACGTTGCCGTGATCTTCGGCAACGCACTGGAGCCCGACGGCAAGCCCGCACCGCTTCTTGCCGAGCGCCTCGATGTGGGAGTGGATTGCTTCCGCAAGGGAGACTGTGCGAGGTTCATCGTGAGCGGCAGCGTGGACGGTCCCGGCCTCGACGAGGCGTCTGCAATGCGTGCTTACCTGGTCGCGCGGGGCGTTCCGGAAAATCGCATAGCGGCCGACAACCTCGGCGCCAATACGTTGGCCACGGCCCACCATACGGTGGCGTACATGCGCGAAAAGCATCTCGCGAGTGTCATGCTGATCAGCCAGTACTATCACCTTGCCCGCGCGAGCCTTGCCGTCAGGCGGGTTGGCGGGAACGCCATTGCGGTGTATGCGGCGCATCCGCGGGCCTTTCATTTGCGGGACGTGTATTCGAGCTGGAGGGAGGTGCCCGCGTTCGCCATGTACAAGATTCGCCTGACGCTGGATCCGAACGCATCTCCAGTTTCCGTGCGGCCAGTCAGGAGTGTTCTGAATCTGTTCTTAATCTGTTCTGAATCTGTTGCATTGACGCGAGGCGCACATCCTGCAATCACAATTTGCCGCGCAGGGCCGCTGGCAGGCGCGAACCGGCGGTTCCGCGGCAGCGGCCGCCTGCGGTTTGTCATTCGATATGCCTCGCGCGCAGGGCAGCGTTATTGACAAGCCGATCAGGGCAGGCAAGGATTCGGTGGATTTTTTCAATGTAAAACGGGGGTAAAAATGTCTAGAAAGATTGATTTATTCAGAACAGCGAAAGAAAAGATATATTCGCCGATCATGATCGGCGTGGGGCTCATCCTGTGGATCGTCATAGTCAAACTGATCACGTCGAAATGGGATGAACCGAAAGACGGCATGATCGTTCGCATCTACGTTGCGTATGGCGTCGCGTTCTTTCTGTTTTCTCTCTACGTAGGGGCGGCTTACCGCGCGCGCGCATTTGGCAACATGATCCTGCTCGGACCGTCACAGTTTCCCGAACTCCATGCGATGGTCGTGGAAGGGGCCCGCGAGATCGGCCTCGAACAAGCGCCGAAGACGTTCCTGTATAACTCGCAGGGCGTCTTTAACGCATTCGCCCGGCGGATGCTGGGTGGCCAGTACGTATTCCTGACTTCGGCGCTTGTCGACGCCACGAGCGACGAACAGGTGCGCTTCGTGATCGGCCACGAACTTGGCCATCACGCGGCGGGGCATCTGAATCCGTGGCTCAATTTCATCAAGCTTCCCGCGAAGTTCGTGCCTTTTCTGGGCTCGGCATATTCGCGCTCGCGCGAATACACCTGTGATAGTGTCGGTGCGTATCTCGCGAATGATTTCAAGGCGTCGCGCAGCGCGCTGCAGATGCTGGGATGCGGCTGTCGCCGTCTGAACCAGTCGATGAACTGCGAAGCATTCATGGCGCAGGAGCAGCAGGTGCCGCCGATCTTCGGCTTTCTCACGGAAATTACGAATTCGCACCCGCGGCTCACGCGAAGGGTGGCTGCGATCCGGGCAGGTACGCGTGCGGGGGCGGTGCAGGGCATCTCGATCGACGAACGCGAGCCCGCCTTCCGGAGCATGTAGTAACAGGGGGGCGTCCGGGCCGGCGGTCTTTGGCGGTGAACAGGATGTCGTCCCCAACCATTATCGAAAGTTGCTTTGAGAGCAAGGTCATCAGGAGTGCGGTCGATGCGTAGTGGTGCCCGTCGTCAACAAGGAAAATGGAGCTGGGCGGCAGCAACAGTTGCTATGGCGCTCGCGATCGCCGGCAGCGCGCTGCGCGCCGACGCCGCGCGTACGGTCAGCGTGTCGCCGCAGGGCACCGTCGCCCAGGTGCGCCAGGTGGTCGTCAAGTTCGACGAGGCGATGGTACCGTTCGGCTCGCCGGGCGCCGCAGCACCCGGCCGCGTTCAGTGCAGCGAGGCGTCCGCGGGCGTGGGCCAGGGACGTTGGATCGACGAAAAGACCTGGGCGTGGGACTTCGCCGCCGATATGCCGCCGGGCGTGCGCTGCGCCGTCAACCTGAACCCGGGCCTGCAGGCTACGAGCGGCCACCCGGTGACAGGTGCGCTGCGCTACGCGTTCCAGACGGGCGGCCCGTTCGTGAAGCGCGTGCGGCCGGACTCCGGCGAGGTCGAGGAAAACCAGGCGTTCGTGCTGGAACTGAACGGACCCGCCACCGAGGCTTCGGTGCGCGAGCATATCTGGTGCGAATCGAGCGCGCTCGGCAACCGCGTGCCGGTGAAGCCGCTCGACCCGGCCACCCGCACCGCGCTCCTCAAGCGCTTCTGGCTCGACAAGGCGGCTGCGCGCGTGCTGACGCTCTCCTGCGCACAGGTGATGCCTTCCGGCACGAAGATGCAGCTCGTGTTTGGCAAGGGCGTCGCGAGCCCGAGCGGCATTGCGAACGACGTCGAGCGCCGCTTCGACTACGAAGTGCGCCAGCCGTTCGCCGCGAATTTCACGTGTGAGCGTGAGAATGCGAAGGCGCCTTGCACAC
Source organism: Paraburkholderia sp. (assembly GCF_035501035.1). GTDB lineage: Bacteria > Pseudomonadota > Gammaproteobacteria > Burkholderiales > Burkholderiaceae > Paraburkholderia. The sequence continues at coordinate 7,917 of NZ_DATJWR010000287.1, read as the reverse complement.
CGCTGCGGCCGGTGCAGCTCCAGTTCAACGCGCCGATCGCTCGCAGCGAGGCGCAAAAAATCCGCCTCAACGGTCCCAGCGGCGCCATCGCACCCACGTTCAGCGCTGACGACAAGGACACCGAAACTTCGCAGGTGACGTTCGCGGCACCGCTGCCCGAACACGCCGACCTGACGATCAACGTACCTGCGGGCCTGAAGGACGTGAGTGGACGGCCGCTGTCGAACGCCGATCTGTTTCCACTGAAGACCACGACCGCGCCGATGCCGCCGCTCGCGAAGTTCTCGTCGGGCACGTTCGGCATCATCGAGCGCTATGCCGAACCGGACTCGCCGCCGCTCGTGCCCGTTACGCTGCGCAACGTCGAAGCCGACCTTCATGTTGCAGGCCTGAACGCGGGCAACGCGCAGTTCGCGAAGCTGCGCGTCGATGCGGACCGTGACATCCGCCAGTGGATGAAGCTCGTCGACAGCTTCGACGGCTACGACATGCCGCGCTCGCAAGGCGACAACCTGATGCCGGGCCTGCTGCAGCGCTCGAAGAACGCGATCATCGTTCGTCACGTGGAAGGCGAGGACGCGAATGCGAAAAACCCGCTCATCGACATCCGTTCGCTGTCGTTGTTGAACGGCGAACACGGCGTCGAGTCGCTCACGCTGCCGAAAGCGGACCCGAAGCAGTTGCGGCCATTCGAAGTGGTCGGCGTGCCGGTGGCCAAGCCCGGCTTCTATGTGATCGAGCTGGCGTCGCCGCGCCTCGGTGCGTCGCTGCTCGGCCGCTCGCTGCCGATGTACGTGCGCACCGCGGTGCTCGTCACGAATCTCGGCGTCCATCTGAAACGGGGCCGCGAGAATAGCGTCGTGTGGGTCACGACGCTCGACAAGGGGCAGCCGGTACCGAACGCCGACGTGCACGTGAGCGATTGCAACGGCGACGAGATCGCGTCGGGCAGGACCGACGCGCGCGGCTTGCTGACGATCGGCAAGCCGCTCGAATCGCTCAGGCGCTGCGACTATGTGCGCTTCTCCGACTTCTTCGTGTCGGCGCGCGTGAACGATCCGAAGACCGGCGCGGACATGGCGTTCGTGCGCTCTGACTGGAGCCAGGGGATCGAGTCCTGGCGCTTCAACGTGCCGACGGACATCGGCAGCGGCGAGACTGCGCGCGCGCATACCGTGTTCGACCGCACGTTGCTGCGCGCCGGCGAAACCGTCTCGATGAAGCATTTCATCCGCATCGAGACGATGCGTGGCTTCGACTTTCCGAAGCAGTATCCGACTCGCGTGACGATCCGCCATCTGGGCAGCGGCCAGACGTATCACCTGCCGCTCAAATGGGCAGTGGATCATTCCGCGGATTCGACGTTTGCCGTTCCGGCATCCGCGAAGCTCGGCGAATATAGCGTGACGCTCGACGACGGCGACCCGGCCGCGACGAGCGACGATTCCGGCAGCGGCAATGACGACGGCAGCGACGACTCCGTGCAGATGAGCTACGAGTCGGGCAGCTTCCGCGTGGAGGAATTCCGCCTGCCGGTGTTCAAGGGGACGATCGGCGTGCGCAACGAGAGGGCGCAGCCGCTCATCGCCGCAAAGTCCGCGGATGTCGCCGTGCAGATCGACTACGTGTCGGGCGGCGCGGCATCGAACCTGCCCGTGCAGGTGTCGGCGCTGCTGCGCGGCACGTCGCCGTCGTTCGCCGGGACGTATGCCGACTTCAGCTTCCAGCCGTACCAGCCGCGCAAGAGTACCAACGACGACCAGACCACGTCCGACGAGGACAACGGCAACGACATCGCGGCGGATTCCACGCCCGACAGCGACGAAGCGAAGCTGATCGCCGACAAGCTCGCGCTCACGCTCGATCGCAACGGCGCGGGCACGCTGACGCTGAAGAACCTGCCCGATGTGAAAGCGCCGAAGCAGCTCGCGCTGGAGGCGACCTTCGCCGATCCGAACGGCGAGGTGCAGACGATCAGCGGCAACGCAACGCTGTGGCCGGCCGCAGTCGTCGCCGGCGTGAAGTCCGGGCAGTGGGTATCAGTCGGCAATACGGTGCCGGTCAAGGCGCTCGCCGTCGACCTGCAGGGCAAGCCGCGCGCGGGCGTGCCGCTCGAGGTGCGCGGCATCGCGCGCATCATGACCACGACCCGCAAGCGCATGGTCGGCGGCTTCTATGCGTACGACAACCATACCGAAACGAAAGACCTCGGCACGCTGTGCAGCGGCAAGAGCGACGATCGCGGCCTGATGCTGTGCGACGCGAAGCTCAAGCAAGCCGGCAACGTCGATCTCGTCGTCACCGCGAAAGACGGCGATGGCCATGCATCGACCGCGACGACCTCCGTCTGGGTCACGCGCGAAGAAGACCTCTGGTTCGGCGGTGACAACACCGACCGCATGGACGTGCTGCCCGAGAAAACCAGCTACGAGCCAGGCGAAACCGCGCGCTTCCAGGTGCGCATGCCATTCCGTTTCGCGACCGCGCTCGTCGCGGTCGAACGCGAAGGGGTCATCGATACGCGCGTCGTGCAGTTGAACGGCAAGGATCCGACCGTCGAGCTGAAGGTCGACCCGTCGTGGGGGCCGAACGTGTACGTGTCGGTGCTCGCGCTGCGCGGCCGGATCCACGAAGTGCCCTGGTATTCGTTCTTCACGTGGGGCTGGAAGCAGCCGCTCAAGTGGGTGCGCGCGTTCTGGTACGAGGGCCGCCAGTACGAGCCGCCGACGCCGCTCGTCGACCTCTCGAAGCCCGCGTTCCGCTACGGGCTCGCGGAGATCAAGGTGGGCACCGGCGCGCACCGGCTCGCCGTTGCCGTGACGCCCGACGCGAATTCGTACACGGTGCGCGGCAAGGCGCATGTGAAGGTGCATGTCGCGATGCCGGACGGCAAGCCCGCGCCCGCGGGCACGCAGATCGCGCTCGCCGCGGTCGACGAAGCGCTGCTCGAACTGATGCCGAACCAGAGCTGGGACCTGCTCGAAGCGATGCTGCAACGCCGCGCCTATGGTGTCGAGACGGCAACGGCGCAGATGGAGATCGTCGGCAGGCGTCACTTCGGCCGCAAGGCCGTGCCCGCGGGCGGCGGAGGCGGTCACGCGTCGACGCGCGAGCTGTTCGACACGCTGCTCCTTTGGAACCCGCGCGTGACGCTCGATGCGAACGGCAACGCCGCCCTCGACGTGCCGCTGAACGACTCGCTCACGAGCTTCCGGATTGTCGCGATTGCGGCTGTCGGCAGCGGCACGTTCGGCAGCGGCAGCGCCTCGATTCGCAGCACCCAGGACCTGCAGGTGATCTCCGGTCTGCCGCCGCTCGTACGCGAAGGCGACGCGTTCCGCGCGCAGTTCACGCTGCGCAACACGACCGCGCGCACGATGCAGGTCGTCGTGACGCCGACGGTGCCGGGCCTCGCGTTGAATCCGCAAACGGTGCCGCTCGCACCCGGTGCGTCGCGCGAGATCGCGTGGAGCGTGACGGTGCCCGACGGCATCGCGGAGCTGCCCACGCCCGCGCTCACCTGGACGGTGGCCGCGGCCGAGCAGGGCGGCCCGCACGCGAGCGATGCGCTGAAAGTCGCGCAGCGCGTGATGGCGGCGATTCCGGTGACCGTGCAGCAAGCGACGCTCGTGCAGGTCGAAGGGACGCTTTCGCTGCCGGTGGCACCGCCCGCCGATGCCACGTCGATGCGGGCGGGCCCGCAGGCAGGGCAACTGCGCGGCGGCATCGCGGTGTCGCTGCAGGCGAAGCTCGCCGACGGCCTGCCCGGCGTGCGGCGCTGGTTCCTGCGTTACCCGTACAGCTGTCTCGAACAGCAGAGCTCGATCGCGATGGGTCTGCGCGACCCCGCGCGCTGGCAGTCGGTGGTCGCGAAGATGCCCGTGTATCTCGATTCGGACGGTCTCGCGAACTACTTCCCGCCGTACGACGACAGCCGCGCCACCGGCAGTGTCTCGCTGACCGCGTATCTGCTCGACATCGCCGACGAGGCTTCGAAGCTCGACAACCGCTTCGCGCTGCCGGACGACATCGCCAGCAAGCTGCAAGGTGGGCTCATCGGCTTCGTCGAAGGGCGGATCCAGCGCGACACGTGGGCGCCGCGCAAGGACCTCGATCTGCGCAAGCTCTCGGCGATCGAAGCGCTGTCGCGCTACGGCGCCGCCCAGGGCCGCATGCTCGGTTCGGTCGAGATCGCGCCGAACCAGTGGCCGACCTCGGCGGTGATCGACTACTACGGCATCCTGTCGCGCGTGAAGGACATTCCCCAGCGCGAAGACAAGCTCGCGCAGGTCGAGCAGATCCTGCGGGCGCGGCTCACGTATCAGGGCACACGCCTCACGTTCTCGACCGAGGCGGGCGACGACCTGTGGTGGCTGATGGAAGGACCGCAGACGAATGCGGCGCGGCTTGCGCTCACGTTCGTCGAATCGCCGGCCTGGAAGGACGAGATGCCGCGTCTCGTCGCGGGGCTGCTCGCGCTGCAGCAGCGCGGCGCGTGGGACACGACGACGGCGAACGTGTGGGGATCGCTCGCGGTCGAGCGCTTCTCGCAGGTGTTCGAGAGCACACCGGTGACGGGCCGCACGAACCTGCAGCTGGGCGCGATCGAGCGCGCGATCAACTGGTCGGCGAACGCGCCGGTCGCGGCATCCGCTACGCCGGCGACGCAAAGCGCGAGCGCGCGCAGCTCGCTGCTGCCGTGGCCCGATGCGAAGACGCAGCCGGGTGCGGCATCGACGCTCACGCTCACGCAGGACGGCACCGGCAAGCCCTGGGCGACGATCGAGAGTCTCGCGGCGGTCGCGCTGAAGGCGCCGTTCGCGGCCGGCTACCGGATCTCGAAGAGCGTGACGCCGGTCGATGCCGCCGTGAAGGGCGTCTTTACGCGCGGCGACATCGTGCGCGTGCATCTCGACATCGATGCGCAAAGCGACATGACGTGGGTCGTCGTCAACGATCCGGTGCCGGCCGGCGCGACGATTCTCGGCTCGGGGCTCGGCCGCGATTCGGGCGCTGCGACGAACGGCGAGAAAACGCCGCAGGGTGCATGGCCCGTGTTCATCGAGCGCGGCTTCGACGGCTATCGTGCGTACTACGACTTCCTGCCGAAGGGTCGTTTCTCGATCGAGTACACGGTGCGGCTCAACAACGTCGGCACGTTCGGCCTGCCGCCGACGCGCGTCGAGGCGCTGTATGCGCCGTCCGCATTCGGCGTACTGCCGAATGCGTCCATCACGGTGCAGCCGGTCGCGGCGGCGGGCAGCGCGGTGAAGTGAGCCGTACCAACAGCGCGAGCGAAACATGATGCGCCCCTTGCAGCGATCCATGAAGCGTCCCACCGCGCCGCGCCGCGCGCGCGGTGCGGCCGTGCTGCTCACGGCAACGGTTGCCTTTGGGCTTGCGCTGCCGTCGCCCGCGTTCGCGCTGCCTTCGTTCGACGAGGTTCGCACGCAGTGGCGCAGCTCCGACTGGCTGCTGCTCGCAAGCGACGGCGAAGTGATCGAACGCACGCGTGTCGATCGCAGCGAGCGGCGCGGCGAATGGGTCGCGCTCGCGGATGTGTCGCCTGCGCTGCGAGAGGCGATCGTCGTGTCGGAGGACAAGCGCTTCTACGAGCACAGCGGCGTCGATTGGCGCGGCGCGGCGGGCGCTGCATGGGGCAATCTGTGGAACTCGCGCACGCGAGGTGCTTCGACCGTGACGATGCAACTGACCGGCCTGCTCGGCGACGACGTGCAACGCTCCGGACAACGTTCGTTCACGCAGAAGGCCGGACAGGCCGTCAGCGCGCTTTGGCTCGAGCGCTCGTGGCGCAAGGACCAGATCCTCGAGGCCTATCTGAACCTCGTGCCGTTCCGGGGCGAAACGGTCGGACTCTCCGCGCTCTCGCTCACGCTGTTCGGCAAGGCGCCGTCCGGCCTCAACGATCGCGAAGCCGCGGTGGCGGCGGCGCTCGTGCGCTCGCCGAATGCGTCGGCGGGGAAGGTCAGCTCGCGTGCTTGCCGGATCCTGCGCGATATGCACGCCGCGGGCGATTGCCGCAATCTCGATGCATTCGTGCAACTCGCGTTCGTGCGGCCCGCTCCCGCGCAGCTCACCACCGACATCGCCGGCGAAACGCTCGCGCCGCACTTCGCGCGCCGTGTTGCTGCCGAAGTGCATCCGGTCGCCGGGCAGCGCGTGCGCTCGACACTCGATGCGCGCCTGCAGCGCTTCGCGCGCGAAACGTTGACGCGCACGCTCATGGAATTGAACGCGCGCGCGCATCCGCGCAACGTGCAGGACGGCGCAGTCGTCGTGCTCGACAACGCCACAGGCAACGTGCTTGCATGGGTCGGCTCGTCGGGCGCGCTCTCGGGGGCGCGCGAAGTCGACGCGGTGCTCGCGCTGCGCCAGGCCGGCTCGACGCTAAAGCCGTTCCTCTACGCGCAGGCCATCGACGAGCGTCGCCTCACCACGGTCTCGCTCCTCAACGACGCACCACTGGACCTGCCGGCGGGCGGCGGACTCTACATTCCGCAGAACTACGACAAGGACTTCAAGGGCTGGGTCAGCGCGCGCACGGCGCTGGGTTCGTCGCTGAACGTGCCCGCCGTGCGCACGCTCGTGATGGTGACGCCGCACCGCTTCGCGCGCACGCTGACGGCGCTCGGCTTGCCGCTCACCCGCGACGGCGACTACTACGGCTACAGCCTCGCGCTCGGCAGCGCCGACGTCACGCTGCTGTCGCTGACCAATGCGTACCGCGCGCTCGCCAACGGCGGGCTCGCGCGCCCGACGTACGACCTGCCGCTGGGCGGCGCCGCGATGCCGGGCTCGCCCACGGCTTCCGGCCGCGGCGGTGCCGCATCCGGAGCGGCGCAGGGCGGCACTCGCGTGTTCAGCGCCGACACGGCGTTCATCGTGGCGAGCGTTCTGTCGGACAACAACGCGCGCACGCGCACGTTCGGCTTCGACAGTCCGCTCGCCACGCGCTTTTACTCGGCCGTGAAGACCGGCACGAGCAAGGACATGCGCGACAACTGGACGGTCGGCTTCACGTCGCGCTACACCGTCGGGGTCTGGGTCGGCAATGCGGACGGCTCACCGATGTGGGACGTGTCGGGCGTGACGGGCGCGGCGCCCGTGTGGGCCGCGATCGTCGGCTATCTTCACCAGCAGCTGCCGAGCCGGCCGCCGCCTCTGCCCGCGGGCGTCGTGCGAACGCACGTCGTATTCGAAAATGCCGTCGAGCCTGCGCGCGACGACTGGTTCCTCGCCGGCACGCAGACCTCGACCGTCGCGCTTGCCGCCGACGCGGGCAGCGCCCGCGCGGCCCCGTCGGCGCACGGATCGCCGCGTATCGCGTCGCCCGCCGACGGCACCATCTTCGCGCTCGATCCCGACATTCCGGCGAGCCGTCAGCGCATTGGCTTCGAGCGGGCGAGTGGCAGTCCGCCGCAAAGCACATGGCGCCTCGATGGCAAGCCGCTCGGGCACCTCGAGCGCATCGCGTGGCTGCCCTGGCCCGGCCGGCACACGCTCGAACTGCTCGATCCGCAGGGCAACGTCGCCGACTCCGTGCGCTTTGAGGTGCGAGGGGCGACGGTGCGCAACGCCGCTGGTGATGCGCAGGCGTCGGCTGCGGCGCCTGCGCGTCGGGCAGCGCGGCCATAGATGTTTGCGCTTTCGCGACAAGCCTGGTCAGATTTTTGTCGCAGTGTTTGTTGCTTTGGCCTTTCGTTGTTTTCGTGTCGGTATGCATGCGTTGCCCCTGTGCGGGGCAATACTTTCAACTTAACAGGCTGCTGAAGTACCGGCGGTAACGTCATCGCGGAAGGCCCCTGAAGCGTTGATGGAAGGCCACCCACTCGCCCCCTGGAGATCATGCGCGGCGCCGACACATTCACCGAGAGTTTATTTTCCATGCGCAAGCTG
>NZ_DATJWR010000286.1:0-17026 GCF_035501035.1 Paraburkholderia sp. | reverse complement strand
CTCGCCCTTGATCGCGTAGGTCGTGAAGCGCTCGCCATTGTTGATGTTCCAGATGTCGATGCGCTCGTTCTCGACGATGTTTGCGGCTTCGAGCAGGTTCTCGTCGATGGCGCACGAGCCTTCGTAGTGCAGCTCGCAGTGAGTGACCGCGACGCGGTGGATCTTCGACTTGAGCATATGGCGTTGCATGGTATGTCTCCTCGGGCGCGCGGGCGTGTGGCCCGCGGCGGGTCAGGCGCGAAAAGCGGGAATCGGGTGAAAGGGCGAAATAGGTGAAATCGGGACGGCGTGGCCGTCCCGCGCGTCAGATCTCGAGGTTGTCGATGAGGCGCGTGGCGCCGAGCTTCGCGGCAGCGAGCACGACGAGCGGCGCGTCTGCTTCACCCGGGACGGGCGGCAGCAGGTTCGCACGCTTGCGGATCGCGATGTAGTCGGGCTTCCAGCCGCGTGCGGCGAGCGTCGCCATGGCGTCGAGTTCGAGCTGCTGGAAGTCGCGGCGGCCCGAGAGCACCGACTCGCGGATCGCGCGCAGCACGCCCGCCAGTTGCGGCGCCTCGGCGCGCTCGGCCTCAGTGAGGTAGCGGTTGCGCGAGCTGAGCGCGAGGCCGTCGGGGTCGCGCACGGTTTCGGCGGCGATCACCTCGGTCGGCAGCGCGAACTGCTGGCACATCGCGCGCACGATCATGAGCTGCTGGTAGTCCTTCTTGCCGAACACGGCCACGCGCGGCTGCACGCACGACATCAGTTTCATGACGACGGTGCACACGCCCTCGAAGAAGCCGGGGCGGAATTCCCCCTCCAGGATGTCGCCCAGGTCGTGCGGCGGACGCACGCGGTATTCCTGCGGCTGCGGATACATGTCCCGCTCGGTCGGCGCGAACAGCACGTAGACGTTTTCCTTCTGCAGCTTCTCGATGTCGTCCTGGAGCGTGCGCGGATACTTGTCGAAGTCCTCGTTCGGACCGAACTGCAGGCGGTTGACGAAGATGCTCGCCACGACCGGGTCGCCGTGCTGGCGCGCCAGACGCATCAACGAGAGATGGCCTTCGTGCAGGTTGCCCATGGTCGGCACGAACGCGGTGCGGTTTTGTCCGCGCAGCTGGTCGCGCAATTCCTGAATCGAGCTGATGACTTTCATGATCGGATGCTGTACGCCTCGCGCGGAGCAAGACTTGGGTTGCACGGCCGCAGGGCCCGGCCGACGGGCGGTGAGCGGACGTCGCGCGCCCGGTGCGCGCAAGCTCGCGCGTCAGTTCTCGTATGCCCCGTATGTGGGACGAGACCGGGCAGGCGCGGGCGATTGTAGTGGATTTGTGAGCTCGGCGCACCCGCTCCAGATGAGGGGTTGTCCTGGCGTTCCGCTGTGCGGGCCGGGCGGCAGTTTCGAATGATGCGGCACTTTTTATGGCCGACGCCGTGCGGTGCGGCCGGGAGCGGCTTACGTCGGCAGATACGCGAGCCGCACGTAGATCGGCGCGAACGGCTCGGCCTGGGTGATCTCGATGAGCGATTCGCGCGAAAGCTCCAGCATGGCGATGAAGTTCACGACCACGACGGGCACGCCGCGCGTGGTGTCGAAAAGCTCGGAGAACTCCATGAAGCGCTCGCCCTGGAGCCGGCGCAGGATGATGCTCATGTGCTCGCGCACCGAAAGCTCTTCGCGCGAGATCTTGTGATGCTGGACGAGCCTCGCGCGCTTGATGACGTCGGCCCACGCGGCGCGCAGGTCGACGCTGTCCACGTCGGGAAAGCGCGGCGTGATGCTCTGCTCGATATAGACCTCGGCGCGCAGGAAGTCGCGGCCGAGCTGCGGCAACTGGTCGAGGCGCTGGGCGGCGAGCTTCATCTGCTCGTACTCGAGCAGGCGCCGCACGAGTTCGGCGCGCGGGTCTTCGGCTTCCTCGCCGGTGTCGGCTTTCCTGACCGGCAGCAGCATGCGCGACTTGATCTCGATGAGCATGGCGGCCATCAGCAGATATTCGGCGGCGAGTTCGAGGTTGGTCTTGCGCAGTTGCTCGACGTAGCCGAGGTACTGCGTGGTGACATCCGCCATCGGGATGTCGAGCACGTTGAAATTCTGCTTGCGGATCAGGTAGAGCAGCAGATCGAGCGGGCCTTCGAAGGTCTCGAGGAAGACTTCGAGCGCGTCCGGCGGGATGTAGAGGTCCTGCGGGAGCTTGAAGAGCGGCTCGCCATAAAGGCGTGCGAACGCGACGCCGTCAATGGTGTTGGGCGTCGAGTCGGTGGCGGGCGTGGTCAGCGCTTCGCCGGGCGCTTGCCCGGCGACGTGTGCCGCGGCAGGTGAGGGAGCCGCCGCGTGTTCGCCTGCTGCGCCCGGCGCGCCCGGTGGCGGCACGCCGGCGCCGTCGGCCTCGGCCATCAGAAGTTCTGGTAGTAGACGTAAGACGTTTGCTTCACGCGCGACGCCTGCTGGCGCTCGCGCTCTTCGAGATCGATCGGCTGCTTGTCCCACAGGAGCGCGCGGCCCTTGCGCTGCTGCTCTTCGAGCTGCGGCTTTTGCTGCTTGAGCTGGTTCAGGAACTGCGTGATGTCCGACTGATACATGGCTGACGTCCGTCCGGTAAGGCGGGGCGCCTGATTGCGCCGCGCCGCTAAGTCTGTCGGCGGCAATTTTACCGCAAGCGACCGTCGCGGAACATCGGCGCGGGCGCTGCACCGAGGGGCCGCTCCCCTCGCGTCCTTCATGGTCTGGCCGTCGGTCGTGCCAGTTTTTGCCGTCGCGGTCGTGCGCGTTATGGAGCGCTTTGTGCCTCCTCTTGGGGTTTTAATCCGCTGATGTGGTGAAATAACGCGTTTGTGCCCGACGCCGCGTTCCGTGCCCTGTGCGCGAGCGGCTCGGCGACCAGTTCCAGGACGGCCGGAGGTCTTGTTTGGCGGGATGGGTGATCGAAGCATTGTGCGCACGACGGCTTCCCTCGCGGGTGGCGCGGCCGAGCCACGCCGCCGCCACGGAGCATGGCGCCGGAGGAGGCGCCACTGACGGTTGTTTTGCCGAACGGCGCTGCACCGAAGGGCACGCTGCCGAAGGGCCCGCCGCGAATGGGCACTCCGCCGAACGGCGCTCTACCGAAGGGCACGCTGCCGAAGGGCACTCCGCAAAAGGGCGCTCCACCGAGGGGCACTCCGCAAAAAGGCACTCCGAAAAAGTTCGCGCCGCTTTCCGTTTCGCCGCGCGGCTCGTTGCGAGCCTCCTCGTGTGCCTCACCGCCGCGCCGCCCGCTCACGCCGACCTTGCGAGCCTGCTGCCCTGGATGCGTGCGCGCACCTACTACGACGTCGATATCGACGCCGCCCCGCGCGAACTGCGCAGTCTGCTGCAGACGCACCTCGACATTGCGCGCTTCGCCACGCGCGCCGACGTGAACGAGGACCAGTTCGAGTTCCTCGTGACTGCGACGCCGCAGCAGGTGCGCGATCTCGCTTCGACCGAAGGTTATTTCACGCCGGTCGTGCGCACCGACGTACGCACCATCAACGGCAGGCGCCACGTGCGTGTGAGCGTCGATGCGGGGCCGCGCACGACGATTTCATCGGTGAATCTCACGTTTCGGGGGCCGGTGCTCACCGAGGACCCCAAGCAGGAAAACGCCGCGCGTTTCGCGTTCTCGCTGCACGAAGGCGACGCCTTCACGCAGTCGGGCTGGGACGACGCCAAGTACGCATCGCTCAAGGCGCTGCAGGCGCGCCGCTATCTGGGCGGCAAGATCACGCATTCCGAGGCGCGCGTCGATCCGCTCAGGCACGACGCGCAGCTTTCCGTGACCTACGACAGCGGGCCGACCTTCACGCTGGGCAAGCTCGACGTCTCGGGCCCGCAGCGTTATCCGGGCTACATCATCGACAACGTCAATCCGCTCTCGCCGGGCGAAATCTACGACCTCAAGCGCGTGGCCGAACTGCAGCGCCAGGTGCAGAACACGCCGTATTACGCGAGCGTGGCGATCGACGTCGACGCCAACACGCAACAGCCGCTCGAAACGCCGGTGCGCGTGAAGGTGAGCGAGTTCCCGTACAACAACTTTCGCGGCGGCGTGGGCTATTCGACCGACACCGGCCCGCATGTCCAGGGCTCCTACACGTATCTGAACACGTTCGGGGCGGCGTGGCCGTTCCAGGTGCAGGGGCGGATCGACCAGATCCAGAAGTTCGGCCAGGTCCAGCTTTCGATGCCCCCGGGACCGCGCGCCTGGACCAACAGCGTGCTCGCCTCCTATACGACCACCGACGTGTCGGACACGAACATCTATAGCGCGCGCGTGGGCGTGCAGCGCACGCGGACCTCGCAGAACATCGACTACGCGTATGCGCTGACCTTCTACGACGATCGGCTCACGCAGAACGTGGGGCCGTCCACGCGGGCCTACGCGCTCGTGCCGTCCTGGGCGTGGACGCGCCGCGACGTCGACGACCCGCTCTTTCCGCGTTCGGGCAACATCATTCGCGTGGAGGCGGGCTTCGCGCTCAAGAACGTGGGCACCGAACAGAGCTTCGTGCGTGGATACATGCGCGGCCAGCAATATCTGCCGATCGGCCGCAGCGACCTCATGCTGTTTCGCGCCGAGCTGGGCGGCGTGTTCACGAGCGGGTCTTCGAGCGGCATCCCCGCTTCGCTGCTGTTCCGCGCGGGCGGTTCGAACTCGGTGCGCGGCTACTCTTTCCAGAGCATCGGCAACGACGTGGCCGGCTCGATCCTGCCGACCAAGTATCTCGTCACCAGCTCAGCCGAGTACCAGCACTGGTTCAGCCACGACTGGGGCGGCGCGGCGTTCTTCGACGTCGGCACCGCGACCGATACCTGGGGCGAGAAGGAGTTCGATCCCGGCGCGGGCATCGGCGCGCGCTGGCGCAGCCCCGTCGGGCCGGTCAACCTCGATCTCGCCTATGGCTTTCGCACTCACAGCGTGCGGCCTTACCTGACACTCGGGATCGCCTTCTGATGACGACGCGCTCGCTGCTTTCCTTCGCTTTCGCACCGGCGCCGCACGGCGGGGTGGCCGCATGAGCGCGCGGTGGCGTCTTGTCGCGCTGCCGTGGCTGGCTGCCGCGTTCGCGGTGCCGCCGGGCCAGGCGCGCGGTCGGCCAGACGATGACGCGGGCCGTGTACCGGGCGGCTTGGGCGGCTCGGGCGGCGGTGGCGGCGATGGCGATGGCAATAGCGGCGATGGTAATGGCGATAGCGGCGCGGCCACGCCGCCACCGCGCCGTCCGCGCCGGCTCTGGAAGGCGCTTGCCTGGGCGATCGTCGTGCCGGTGCTGCTCGTCGGGCTCGTTGCCGGCACGCTGTACGGCGTGCTGACCACCGAGCGCGGCACGGCCTACGCCTGGCGCGTGGCCGTGAAGCTGCTCGACGGCAAGCTCGCGGGCAAGCTCGAAGGCGGCACGCTCGCGACCGGCGTGCGCTTTTCCGGTCTGAGCTGGCGAGGCGCGGACGGCACCACGCTCAAGGTGGACCGCATCGGCGGGCAATGGGCGCTGCAGGGCTTCGGCCAGGCGCCGTGGTGCTTCGTGGTGGACTATCTGCACGTCGGTGATGTCGATCTGCGCATCGTCCCGTCCAATGAGCCTTCTTCGCCGATGAAGCTGCCCGGGAACCTGCAATTGCCGCTCGGGCTCGAAATCCGCGACCTGCAGGTCGACAGGCTCACGCTGCACGAAGGCGCATCGACCACCGAATACTCGCGGCTGATGTTCCACGGCCGCAGCGACGGCCGGCATCACGAGGCTGCCGTCGAGCGCCTCGACACGCCTTTTGGCGCCGTGAGCGCGCGCGCGAGGCTCGACGGCGCGCGGCCGTTCCCGCTTTCGGGCGCGCTCGGCTATTCGGGCAAGGTCAACGGCGAGGACGTGCAGGTCAATGCGAGCCTCGCCGGCTCGCTCGAGGCGCTCACGGCGGAGATCGAGGCGAGCGGCATGAAGCTCACCGGACGCGCGCACGTGGAGGCCACGCCGTTCGACCCCGTGCCCCTGCAGCGCGCGACGCTCGCCTTCGATCACGTCAATCCGCAGGCGTTCGCGCCGGGTGCGCCGTTCGCCGATCTCGCCGTGCGCGCGCAGTTGCAGCCGGTGCCGGGCGGGGCGGCAGGCGTGCCGGCGGCGCTGGCGGCTTCGGCTTCGGGCGCTTCGGCGGTATCCGCTCCATCTGTTGCATCTGCCGTATCCGCTGTATCGGCCGCGATGACGGCGTCGGTTCCGGCAAAGGCTTCCGCGGCGGCAAGCGCGGCGAGGCCTGGCGCGGTGGCGTCCGGCGCGGCGCTCGCCTCCGCAGGATCGGCCACGAGAGCGGCGAAGGCAGCGCCGACTGGCGCGCCAAGCAGCGCGGCGGGCTTCACGGTTGCGGGCACCGTCTCGATCGTGAACGCGAAGCCGGGTGCGATCGACGAGAAGCTGCTGCCGCTCATCGACGCCCAGGCGGACGTCGTGCTCGACGCGAAAACGCAGCGCATTCCGAAGCTCGCCGTGCGGCTCGTCAAGAACGCGACGGTGACCGGCGGCGGCACGATCAGCGGGCGCGACGGGCGCTTCGACCTGAGGGTGGCCGGGCTCGACCTCAACGCGATCGAGTCGAGCGTGCGCGCGACGCAGTTCGCGGGGCCGATCGGCGTGCGGCTCGCCGGCGACGTGCAGAGTGTCACGCTCGATCTCGCCGATCCGAGGGCGGCGCTGCGTGTGCAGGGCAAAGTGACGCAGGATCCCGCGCGCCTGTCGTTCAACGACATGCGCGTGACCTCGGGGGCAGGGCGTATCGACCTTTCGGGCGCGCTCAAGCACGATGCCAGCTCCACGTACCAGCTGAAGGCGGTGCTCACCGATTTCGATCCGCTTTCGCTGACGGCGCAAACGCCCGCGCGCACGAGCGCGAAAGCGGCGTCCGCGCGCGCGCCGTCGAGAACCGCTGCGGCGCCCGCGCGCGCCGCGACCGAGCCCGCGACGGCCGGCGACGCGCTGAACCCGCAACGCAATCTCGCGCTGAACCCGGCGCTCAATCCGTCGCTCAATCCCGCGCAGTCGAGCGGTCAGGCCGCCGCGCAAGAGCGCGTGGAGAACGCGCGGCAGACCGCGCAGGGCGCGGCGCCCCAGCCCAAACGGGGTGCGGCAGCCGGAACGGGAGCGGGACCAGCAGCAGCGGCGCGCCCGCCCGCGCGCCGCATCGAAGCGCGTGTGAACGGCACGCTCAACGCGAGCGGCGCGCTCGCGCCCACCTTCAGGACGAGGGCGGAATTCAGGCTCGGCCCGAGTGTCTATGACGACCTGCCGCTCACGGGAGAAGGCCTCATCCAGCTGGCAGGCTCGCGCATCCTGCCGAGCCGCGCGAATCTTTCGGTCGCGGGCAATACGGTCGATCTGCAGGGCAGCTTCGGCGCACCGGGCGACCGGCTGCGCTTTCGCGTCGATGCGCCGCAGCTCGACCGGCTCGGCTTTGGCGTCGCGGGCCAGCTCGCCGCGAACGGCGACCTGACCGGCACGTTCGCCCATCCCGATGTCGCGTTCGACTACAAGGCCGACCACGTCGTGTTCGGCGACAACCGCATCGGGCACGCCGAGGGCCAGGCCCTCGCCCGCGACGGTGCGAACGGCGCACTCGCGTTCAGCACCGAAGCCAGCGACATCGCCATGGCGGGCGTCGACATCACGACGCTGAGTGCGCGCCTTGCCGGCACGCGCGCGAAGCACACGCTTACCGCGAACGCGAAGGGCAAGGTGCAGGGCCAGGCGATCGACTTCGCGGTGGCGGCGAACGGCAAGCTCTCGGACACGCGCGAGGGCACGCGCTGGGATGGCACGGTGACGCAGCTCGAGAACCGCGGCGTGCCGGGCGTGAAGCTCGAAACGCCGCTCACGGTGAGTGCGGGCGCGGGCAAGGTCACGCTCGGCGCGACGCGACTCGTGAGCGAGGGCGCCACGCTCGAGCTGAAGTCCTTCGACCTCGATCATGGCCGCATCCGCTCGGCGGGCACGCTCACGAACGTCTCGCTCGCGCGCATCCTGCAACTGCAGCAGCAGATCACGGGCCAGCCTTCCACGCTCAGAACCGACCTGATCTTTGACGGCGACTGGGACTTTTCGGTCGGCCAGAGCGCGAGCGGCTACGTGCAGATCAAGCGCCGCTCGGGCGACCTGACGAGCGCGATTGGCCGCGGCTTCGCCTCGTACGGCATCACCGATCTCAACGCGCGCGCGGCGTTCAGCGGCGGCAACCGCCTCACGCTCACGGCGCATGCGCTGGCAAGCCGCGTGGGCGCGCTCGATATCGAAGCCTTTACGACGCTCGTGCCGCGCGACGGCACGCTCACCGTCGCGCAGGAGGCGCCGCTCGGCGGCACGATCAAGGCGAACGTGCCCTCGCTCAGGACCACGGGCGCGCTGCTCGGCCCGAGCTATCTGCTCGACGGTCATCTCGCGCTGCAACTCGCGCTAGGCGGCACGATCGCGAAGCCGAATCTCACCGGTTCGCTCACGGGCGACGGCCTCTCGGCCACCATGGTCGATCAGGGCGTGGAGCTGAAGGACGGGGTGATCCGCATTGCGCTCTCGCAGAACCTCGTCGACTTCCAGCAGGTGGAGTTCCACGGCGCGACGAGCGGCACGCTGCGCGCGACGGGCCGGGTGCGGCTGGACAACGCCGAGCCCGACCTCACCGCGAGCATCGTCGCCGACAAGCTCGAACTCTTCGCCTCGCCAGACCGGCGCCTTTCGCTCTCGGGCAGCGCGAGCATCGCCAACGGCGGGCACCTGGGCGGCATGCAGATCGACGGCAAGTTCAAGGTCGATCACGCGCTCTTCGACATGCCGACGTCGCCGGCGCCCTCGCTCGGCGACGATGTCGTCATCGTGCGGCCCGACGGCAGCACGATCGGCGGCAGGCCGCCGATCGAGGAAACGGCTTCGACCAAGCCCGCGCCGCGCTTTGCCCCGCGCGCGAACATCGACATCGATCTCGGCAACGACTTCCGCTTCCGCGGGCAGGGCGCGGACCTCGGTCTCGCGGGCAAGATCTCGGTGAACAGCACGCCGGAGGTCCCGCTGCGCGCGGTCGGCAACGTGCGCGTGACCGAAGGCTCCACGTACACGGCATTCGGCACGAAGCTGAACATCGAGAACGGCTTCTTCACGTTCAACGGGCCGGTCGGCAATCCGGGCATCAACATTCTCGCCATGCGCCGCAACCAGCAGGTCGAGGCGGGCGTGCAGGTCACGGGCACGGTCCAGGCGCCGGTGGTCAGGCTGGTTTCCGAGCCGAGCGTGCCCGACAACGAAAAGCTCTCCTGGCTGCTGTTCGGCCACGGCACCGACCAGGGCAACAACCTCGGCCAGCAGAATGCGATGACGACCGCGCTCGCGCTGCTCGGCAGCGCGCAGGGCAAGCGCATCGCGCAGAGCATCGGCCTCGATGAATTCTCGATTGGGCGCAGCGAGGTGGGCCTGACCGACCCCGAGGTCGTGATGATCGCGAAGGTCATCAACCAGCGGCTCGTGATCGGCTACGAGCAGGGTTTGCAGTCGGCGTCGAACGCGGTGAAGGCCACGATCAATCTTTCGCGTTTCTGGTCGCTGGTGGTGTATGGCGGCACGTTCTACGGCGCCGATATTCTCTACACGAGGCGCTTCGATCGCATCAGGTGGTAGTGCGGTGGTAGTGCGCTGCGCTCACGCGCGGCGCAAAAAAAAGCACACCCGAAAGTGTGCATTTTGTGCTCTTACGCGCTTGCCGCTTACCGGACGCGCATGCCGGGCTTCGCGCCGCTGTGCGGTTCGAGAATATAGAGGCCCGGCTCCGCCTTTTCGTCGGCGGCGGAGGCCGCGAGCACCATGCCTTCGGACATGCCGAACTTCATCTTGCGCGGCGCGAGGTTCGCGACCATCACGGTGAGCTTGCCCTTGAGGTCCTCCGGCTTGTACGCGGAGCGGATGCCCGAGAACACGTTGCGCGTGCGGCCTTCGCCCACGTCGAGCGTGAGCTGCAAGAGCTTGTCCGAGCCCTCGACCACGTTGCAGTCGACGATCAGCGCCACGCGCAGGTCGATCTTCGCGAAGTCGTCGATGGAGATCACCTCCTGCGTTTCCGGCTCGGCCGGCTTTGCATCCTTCTTTGCGTCCTTCGCGGCCTTCGACTTCTTGCTCGCATCGGCGGCGGCCGCTGCGGGGGCGTCGGCGGCTTGCAGCGAGTCGCGGTTTGCGGCCAGCAAGGCTTCGATCTGCTTCGGATCGACGCGCGTCATCAGGTGCTTGTACGCGTTGATCGGCTGCTGCGACGAAAGCGCGTTGCCCGCGTCGGCCCACGTGAGCGGCTCGATCGCGAGGAACTGCTCGACGCCCGCGGCGAGCGTGGGCAGCACCGGCTTCAACGCGAGCGAGAGCAGGCGGAACGCTTCGAGGCTCACGCTGCAGGTTTCATGCAGGGCGGCCGCGTTGGCCGGGTCCTTGGCCTGCTCCCACGGCTTGGCCGTGTCGACATAGCCGTTCACGGCGTCGGCGAGCTCCATCGTCTGGCGCAGCGCGCGGCTGTACTCGCGCGCCTCGTAGTGCGCGGCGATTTGCGGGATGGCGGCGCGCAGCTGTTCGAGCAGCGGATGATGCATCGCGCTGTCCTGCACGCGGCCGTCGAAGCGCTTGATCAGGAAGCCCGCCGCGCGGCTCGCGATGTTGATGTACTTGC
Source organism: Paraburkholderia sp. (assembly GCF_035501035.1). Taxonomy (GTDB): domain Bacteria; phylum Pseudomonadota; class Gammaproteobacteria; order Burkholderiales; family Burkholderiaceae; genus Paraburkholderia. Next base: position 6,351 of record NZ_DATJWR010000286.1, on the reverse strand, counting down.
CGACGAGGTCGCTATTCACGCGCGCCTGGAAGTCCTCGAGGTTCAGGTCGAGGTCTTCCATCGTGCCGTTGAGCTTCGCGGCGAAGTAGTAGCGCAGCCACTCGGGGTTCAGGCCCGTCGTCACGTAGCTTTCCGCCGTGATGAACGTGCCGCGCGACTTCGACATCTTCGCGCCGTCCACGGTGAGAAAGCCGTGCGCGAACACGTTGGTCGGCGTGCGGTGGCCCGAGAACTGCAGCATGGCCGGCCAGAACAGCGTGTGGAAATACAGGATGTCCTTGCCGATGAAGTGGTACTGCTCGGTCTTCGAGCCGTGCTTCACCCACGCTTCGAAGTCGATGCCGCGCTGCTCGCAGAGGTTCTTGAAGCTCGCGTAGTAACCCACCGGCGCATCGAGCCACACGTAGAAGTACTTGCCCGGCGCGCCCGGAATCTCGAAACCGAAGTACGGCGCGTCGCGCGAGATGTCCCAGTCGGCGAGTTTCGATTCGCCCGAGTCGCCGAGCCATTCGCGCATCTTGTTGGTCGCCTCGGGCTGCGCGAGGCCGCTCACCCAGCCGCGCAGGAAGTCTTCGCAGCGCGGGTCGGAGAGGCGGAAGAAGTAGTGCGTCGAGGTCTTGCGAATGGGCGTCGCGCCCGAGACCACCGAGTACGGGTTCTTCAGGTCCGTGGGGGCGTAGGTCGAGCCGCACACTTCGCAGCTGTCGCCGTACTGGTCCTTCGCGCCGCACTTCGGGCACTCGCCCTTGATGAAGCGGTCCGGCAGGAACATGTTCTTGACCGGGTCGTAGGCCTGCTCGATGTCGCGCGTCTCGATGAGCCCTGCTTCCTTGAGCGCCAGATAAACCGACTCGGACAGCACGCGGTTCTCTTCGGAATCGGTCGAGTAGTAGTTATCGAACGAGACGCCGAAGCTGTCGAAGTCGCGCTTGTGCTCCTGCCACACGCGCGCGATCAACTGCTGTGGCGTGAGGCCTTCCTTCTCCGCGCGCAGCATGACGGGCGTGCCGTGCGTGTCGTCTGCACCGACGTAGTAGACCTCGTGGCCGTGCATTCGCAGCGTGCGAACCCAGATGTCCGTCTGGATGTACTCGACCAGATGGCCGATGTGGATCTGCCCGTTGGCATAGGGCAGGGCAGACGTGACGAGAATCTGACGGCGGCCGCCTGAATTGGCGTGCGCGCCGGCTGCTACGAGGTCGGTGGCGGGTGCAGACATAAATGAGGAGAAGTCCGATGTTGCAGGGGGAAAGGGCGATTTTAGCAGGGCGGGCGCACGACGCGTTCGGCTGGGGAGCGATGCGGCTCGTGCGAGGCCCGGTTCGGGCGGGAACGCATGCAAAAGCGCCGGGCAAAAAAAACCGGGGCAGGATGGCCCCGGAGCAACAACGACAAGAGGAGAATGGTGACGCGGCGGCGCTGCCGCACACGTACCGTAATAACAGACAGCGCAATTTCCGGAGAGTTCGCCGGAGAGTTCGAAAATTTTTTGAATTGCTTCATCGGCCGCGCCTGGCTGCTTTGCCGGTCGCCTCGCTGGCTGTCTGGACCGGGCTTCGCGGCAGGCCGTGGGCGGATCTCCGGGAGCATTTTCGGCGCGCGAAACGCAAACGGGACGGCGTCGCTGCCGTCCCGTTCGTTGTGTCGCTGTTTTCTTCGGCGCTTTTCTTCGGTGTTCGCGCCGGGCAGGCTTAGCCGCCCTGGTGCTGCGAAGTCGCGCGCAGGTAGATTTCCACGCGGCGGTTCGCGGCGCGGCCCGCCTCGGTGCTGTTGTCGGCGATCGGCTGCGTGTCGCCGCGGCCGTCGGCCGAGAGGCGCTGCATCGGGATGCCTCGCGAGGCGAGGTAGGTCACGACGCTTTGCGCGCGGTTGACCGACAGCGTCTGGTTGTAGGCCGCCGAGCCCGTGTTATCCGTATGGCCTACGACTTGCGCGACGACTTCCGGGTTCTGCTGTAGCGTTTGCGCCACCTCGTCGAGCACCGGTGCGAACGACGGCTTGATCGCGTAGCTGCTGGTGTCGAAGGTCACGTTGCTCGGGATGTTGAGCTTGAGCGAGCCGTCCGGCTGCTCGGTGATCTGCGTGCCGGTGCCCTTGGTCGCGCCCGAGAGCCGGTTGTGGATGTTCGTCCAGTTGTAGCCGACCACGCCGCCCACCAGCGCGCCCGCGCCGGCGCCGATTGCCGCGCCCTTGCCGCCGCCGAAGATGGCGCCGATCGCTGCGCCGGTGCCCGCACCGACGCCCGTGCCGAGGGCCGTGTTGGTGCCCTGCTGGGTCGCGCAGCCGGCGACGAGCGCGCCGGCGATCGCGAAGACGGACAGACGGGTCAGGATTCTTGTGCTCATTTGCTTTTCCTCTCTTGAGTGGAACGGACGCTGCCGGTGACCTTCGCGGGCCCCGACTACGGACAGGGTCTTCGAACGGCGCGTCGCGGCAGCTACTACAATGACGGCTTGAGGGTTTTGCGCCACCAGGGCGATCGCTACCGGAGGGCGGTTTTGAGCGCATCTGGCCGGCACCCGAAACGCCGCTGCCGCGAAGCGTGCCCTGCCGCCTGATTTCACGCAATGCAGCTTAACAATTTCTTTCGTTTTCCGGCGCCTGCGCGACCATTCGGCCTGCCCACGCGAACCGGGATTCCCCACGGATCTTCCACGGAGTTTCAATGAGCATAGATCGGGCTTTGGTCGATGCCGCGCTCGCGGCCTTGACGGATCCGAACACGGGTCACCCCTACGCGGTGGCCAAGGGCGTGCGCAACGTCACCATCGAAGGCGATACGGTCGGCGTCGAGGTGGTGCTCGGCTACCCGGCGAAGAGCCAGTTCGATACGGTGCGCGCGCAGGTCGAGGCGGCGCTCGCCGCCGTGCCGGGCGTGAAGACGTGCCGCGTTGCGGTGAGGAGCGAGATTGCCGCGCATACGGTCCAGCGTGGCGTGAAACTGCTGCCCAACGTGAAGAACATCGTCGCCGTCGCCTCGGGCAAGGGCGGCGTCGGCAAGAGCACGACCGCCGTGAACCTCGCGCTCGCGCTCGCGGCGGAAGGCGCCTCGGTCGGCGTGCTCGACGCGGACATCTACGGCCCCTCGCTGCCGATGATGCTCGGCATTCACGGCCGTCCCGAATCGCCCGACGGCCAGTCGATGAATCCGCTCGAAGGCCACGGCGTGCAGGCCAACTCGATCGGTTTTCTGATCGAGCAGGACAACCCGATGGTCTGGCGCGGCCCGATGGCCACGTCCGCGCTCGAGCAGCTCTTGCGCCAGACGAACTGGCGCGAGCTCGACTATCTCGTGGTCGACATGCCGCCGGGCACCGGCGACATCCAGCTCACGCTCTCGCAGCGCGTGCCCGTCACGGGCGCCGTGATCGTCACGACCCCGCAGGACATCGCGCTGCTCGACGCGAAGAAGGGCCTCAAGATGTTCGAGAAGGTGGGCATTCCGATTCTCGGCATCGTCGAGAACATGGCAGTGCACATCTGCTCCCACTGCGGCCACGCCGAGCACGTTTTCGGCGCGGGCGGCGGCGAGCGCATGGCGAAGGAGTACGGCGTGGAGGTGCTCGGCAGCCTGCCGCTCGACATCGCCATCCGCGAGCAGGCCGACTCCGGCAACCCCACCGTGGCGGCCGCGCCGCAGGGGCCGGTGGCGGCGATCTATCGTGCGATCGCACGGCGCGTGGCGATCCAGATCGCCGAGCGCGCCCGCGACATGAGCTCGAAGTTCCCGACCATCGTCGTGCAGAACACCTGAGCACGGCGGCACGTCTGCTGCGGCGCGGTTCTCTCGTATGGGGACAGATAGGCACGCGGCGCGCCACGTGCGGGGTATCATGTGAGCTTCATCGGGCCCGGTGAGGCGGACGCAAGGGGCGCTCGCCAGCCGGCAAGAGGATCGCATGGATAAAGGACACGGCAGGCAAGCGGGGAATGCGCACGTTGTATGGGTGATGGCCCTCGCCGGCTGCGTGCTGCTCGCGGGCTGCACGAGCTTCATGGGGCAGCAGGACAAGCGCGCGGTCGCGCAGCTGCTGCCCACGCTTGGCAGCCAGGTGCGCGGCACCGTGTCGTTCGTCGAGCACTCGGACGGCGTGCAGGTGAGCTACAACCTCGCCGGCCTGCCGCCCGACAGCGATCACGCCCTGCAGGTGCACGAGCGAGGCGACTGCAATGCCACCGATGCGTCGAGCGCCGGTCCCGTGTTCGCGCCCGCCGCGGAGCGCCTGAAGCCCGGCGCCCGCGGGGAGGGCGACCTCGGCAACATCCATGCGGATTCCAACGGCGTGGCGACCGGCTTCATCGTCGCGCCCGACGTTTCGCTCGACGGCGTGCGTTCCGTGTTGCAGCGCGCCGTGATCGTCCATCGCGATCCCATCGACACCTACGCCTACCCGCAACGCGGAACGGGCCCCGCGCTCGCGTGCGGGGTGATCCGCGCTCAGTGAGCGCCGTAAGCGCGGCAAGCCCGGCGAGTCCGGTAAGCCCGATCATGCCGGCGGCGGCGGTCAGGCCGGTTGCTCCGGTGGCGCCGATTGCGCCGATTGCGCCGATTCCCGGCTTCTCCACGCGCGCTTCCCGGCACGCCGATCGACATCGCGTAAAATAGGCGCCTTTCGCACGCGGCGCACGCCTTTGGGGTCCGTCCGCATGCCTTCCCGACCCGATTATTCCTCGTACGTAGCGAAACATGGCAATCAAGTCCGACAAGTGGATCCGCCGCATGGCCGAAGAGCACAAGATGATCGAGCCGTTCGTGCGCGACCAGGTCCGCACGTCCGAAGACGGGCGCAAGATCGTGAGCTACGGCACGTCGAGCTACGGCTACGACATTCGCTGCGCAGACGAATTCAAGATCTTCACGAACATCAACTCGACGATCGTCGATCCGAAGAACTTCGACGAAAAGTCGTTCGTGGACTTCAAGGGCGACGTCTGCATCATCCCGCCCAATTCGTTCGCCCTCGCGCGCACGGTCGAATATTTCCGCATTCCGCGCAACGTGCTGACCGTGTGTCTCGGCAAGTCCACGTACGCGCGCTGCGGGATCATCGTGAACGTGACGCCGTTCGAGCCGGAATGGGAAGGCTATGTGACGCTCGAATTCTCGAATACGACACCTTTGCCTGCCAAAATCTACGCGAACGAGGGCGTGGCCCAGGTGCTGTTCTTTGAAAGCGACGAGGTCTGCGAGGTGTCTTACGCGGATCGCGGCGGCAAATATCAAGGCCAGCACGGCGTGACCCTGCCCAAGACCTGACGCACGCAACCACCGGACATACGACATACGGGGACCGCTGCGCGTCATATGCAGCGGTCGTTTCATTTGGAGAATCGCCCATGAAGTTTCGTTTTCCCGTCGTCATCATCGACGAAGATTTTCGTTCCGAGAACATCTCGGGTTCCGGCATCCGGGCACTCGCCGAAGCCATCGAGAAAGAAGGCGCGGAAGTCCTCGGGCTGACGAGCTACGGCGACCTCACGTCGTTCGCGCAGCAGTCGAGCCGCGCCGCGTGCTTCATCCTCTCGATCGACGACGACGAGCTGCTGCCCTACGTGGAAGGCAACGGCGACGGTGATGCGCCCGAGCACGCGCCCGCCATCATTGCGCTGCGCGCGTTCATGGAGGCGGTGCGCAAGCGCAACGCCGACATCCCCATCTTCCTGTACGGCGAGACGCGCACCTCGCGCCACCTGCCCAACGACATCCTGCGCGAGCTGCACGGCTTCATCCACATGTTCGAGGATACGCCGGAGTTCGTGGCGCGCCACATCATCCGCGAGGCGAAGGTCTATCTGGATGCGCTCTCGCCGCCGTTCTTCAAGGAACTCGTCAAGTACGCCGACGAAGGCTCGTACTCGTGGCACTGCCCGGGCCACTCGGGGGGCGTGGCGTTCCTGAAGAACCCGCTCGGCCAGATGTTCCACCAGTTCTTCGGCGAGAACATGCTGCGCGCGGATGTGTGCAACGCCGTGGACGAACTCGGCCAGCTGCTCGACCACACGGGTCCGGTTGCGGCCTCGGAGCGCAACGCGGCGCGCATCTTCAGCGCGGACCACGTGTTCTTCGTGACCAACGGCACTTCGACCTCGAACAAGATCGTCTGGCACGCAACGGTGGCGCCCGGCGACATCGTGCTCGTGGACCGCAACTGCCACAAGTCGATCCTGCACGCGATCACGATGACGGGCGCGATTCCGGTGTTCCTCACACCCACGCGCAATAACTTCGGCATCATCGGCCCGATTCCGCGCGACGAGTTCAAGCCCGAGAACATCCGCAAGAAGATCGAGGCGAATCCGTTCGCGCGCGAGGCGCTCGCGAAGAACCCCAATCTCAAGCCGCGCATTCTC
>NZ_DATJWR010000285.1:0-3468 GCF_035501035.1 Paraburkholderia sp. | reverse complement strand
CCGAACGGCCTTGCGCACAGCCGCCAATTTCCCGGGCGTCGCGCTTGCACCGGCGTGCAATTAAGCGTCAGACCGAAGGCAATGCTTCGCACCCCACGCCCTACCAAAGTATGAGTTGCCCCGCGTACTTTTTTCTGGTTGACGGCACGCAAACCGCGGTGCTGGCGTTACGCCCCGCCGCCGAGCACCCAACGCCCGCCAGCCTCGAGCGCTTCGCACACGAATACAGCATGCAGGCAGAACTGGACAACACATGGGCAGTGCGGCCGCTCGAACTCCTGCGCCTGCGCGAGGGGGGCAGGATCCTGCTGGTACTCGAGGACTCCGGCGGCGAGCCGCTCGACCGGCTGCCGCGGAGATGGTGCGTGAAAACCAGATCAAATCGCTCATGGTGATCGCTCTCGAGCATGCAGCGGCCCAGCGGCCGAACGGCGGCTATTGATTCTTCCGCGCGCAACCGAACGGCAGGCGAAGCTGAAGCAAGCATTCAAGGCGGCAATGTCGTGGTGCGTTTTCCGGGATAGTTCGTGCCCTCAATGGCGTTGCCGGAACCGGTTCCTGCCTGTGTTCTGAAAGAACAGGAAAGCGTCATTCTTGAAGAGCTTTACGCCGTGCAATGGGCATACGACCGTATAAGCCGGTAATCCCTATCTAGGATCGCGACATCCCACCGTACAGTGGATTCTCCCTGCCTCTCAGCCTACCCTACATTCACCGCGATTAGCGCGTGATGGCAGTGCGGCCCCTCCGTAACAGCTCACTACCCTTCCCTTTGAACTGCAAGACCGCGATGTTGTGCCAAATGCTCTGCATAACTGTATATTTTCCGGCAGCACACTTATATGGAATACACATTCGTCTCGTGGCTCGGAAAAAACGCGTATCGGCGAACCGTGGATCTGGCGACAGTGTGCCTCCAGTGACACGTAGAGCTTCCGCGCATAGACCACGCCCCGAGGTCCGATAGCCACTTTGATTCTTTTTTGTGCAGGAGAGGACGATGATTGCGAATGCCCGATCACAAGGTGTGTCAACGAAGCCCGCGCCAGAATATGACGCCGCCTTCCTTTCCGCCGCTGTGCTGTCGCCGGTGCGCCGCGACCCCTGGTCAGCGACGCTTGCGGCACTCTTCAGCTTTTCGTCCCCGCCGGACCCGCATTGGGTTGCTCCCGACCCTTTCGCTCGGGGCTCCTGTAAGGCAGCGCACCATCGACAGTCGGGGAACGCGGATATTTGCACCTTTACAGTGACAGTCCTGGAACGGCTATCCAACTCGCTCGTGGCGCTCTCCTGGCGCGACCCGACGCTTTGCAACTACGAAGAACAGATGTGGTCGCCCGGACTTGCCCGCACCTCCGGCCGATGCGCGCTCTCCGGCCTCCACATCCGCAAGGGCGACGCCATCTACAAGCCGGCCACCCGCGGACAAACAGTGCCACTGAATCGTGACGCAATGATTCTCGCTTCGGAACTGCTTGATGTCCGGGACGAGCAGCAGGCAACCAGTTGCGCGCGGTAACGCTACACGTAGTAGTCACACAGCCGCCATCGTACAGCGTCAGGCGAGCGGCGATGCAATAAACCCGGGGCATCTTCGGAGTATCACATGCTGTATTTTCTCATTTTCATGCTCGCCTATTTATTCGTTATCCTTATTATTTTGGTTGCAATAGACGGCTTGACAAACAATTATCCGAAGCATACCGAGGACAGATCGTTCCTCTGTCATGTATATGCCGGCGACCAGGCGCGGCACAAATCGGTCGATGGCTCTCAGGCAACTGCGCGCGTGCGGCACTCGCCAGACTTCTCGATCGCGCAGGGCGGAAGGGAATTCTGGGAGAGGTAAAACTGTCGATGTGGGTCAAAAACGTGCCGTCGGGAAACGCGCACGAATTCCATGGGCGGGCAACCTTGTCGTTAGAGTGCCCGCCGCGCGACAGCCGGTGCGCCGTCAGGCGTGTCACTGCGAGTGGATGCGGGAACGACCCGTGGTGAGTCCCGCCGCCGCCAGTATCAGAACGCCATAGGCGATCGGCTCGTAGGCCGGATCCAAACCTGTCGCTGCGATGCCGACCCGGAGCAGGCTAATAGCCAGCGCGCCGATCAACGTGGAACCCATCCCGCCCACTCCGCCTGTCATTTCCGTGCCTCCAATCAGGACAGCAGCAATGCCCGGCAGAAGCAAACTGTCTGCAATCGTGGGGTTGCCACTGTAGGTACGCGCAACCAACGCCATGCCAGCCAGGCCCGAGAAGAGCCCTGCGAGCGCAAACGCAACTATCTTTACCCTCCCGACACGTACGCCTGAAAAAAGTGCCGCCCTGGGGTTCAGGCCGATCGAGTAGATATAGCGGCCAAGTGGCAACCAGTGCAGCGACGCGGCGACGATCGCCAGCGCCGCCGCCGCAAAGGCAAATGAGTGCGGCACCCCAAAGCTGCTCCCATTAAGCCAGGCAACCGCGGAATAACCTGCGCTGACAGGAACAGTCGTGTGCGAGATCGCCAAGGCTATGCTTGACCAGACGCCCTGCCCGGCGAGCGTGACGACGACCGAGGGGATCTGGGCGCGGGCATGAATATAGCCCTGGAAAGCGCCGAGGAGCGTGGTACACGCCAGTACACCAACCACGCCGGCGAACTGCATCGAGGGTAGCGCGAGTGCGAACAATACCGAGGCGAGCGCCGCGAGCGCGGCCATGGAAAGATCGATACCGCCGACCAGAATGACTGCCGTCTGGCCCGTCGCGAGGAGCAGGATCACGCTCGATTCATCGGCCAGCACGCTGAGATTGTCGGGGCGCAGAAACGTCGGCTGGATAGCCCCCACGGTACCCAGGAGGGCCAGCAATGACACAAGCGGCACGAACGACCATTTGAGCCTGTACGGTTTTCGCCGCTGTCTGGAGCGATCGTCTGCGCAGGCCATACATGCCCCTGTTCGTCTACCTTCAGACCATGACTTCGAGAATCTGACGCACTGACGGCTTTCCTGAGGATAAGGCGGGAAAACTGCCGCAAACCGCGCCCTCTCTCATGACGATGATGCGGTCACTCAGCGCAATAAGCTCATCGAGGGTATCGGCGATCAGCACGATACTGACGCCACGTTGTGCAAGGTCGTGAATCAGGGAGGTGATTTCAACCCTGGTGCCAGCATCAATCCCTCGCAAGGGGTGGTCGAGTATCAGAATTTTTGGCGTGCGCGCGATCAGCCATTTCGCAAGCACCAGCTTCTGCTGATTGCCACCGCTGAGATGGTACGCCGGGGCGTCCGCGGCGCGCAGCTTGATGTGCAGTCGCTCAATCCAGCGCATGACGAGTTCGCGCTCACGTCTGAGATCGATCACCGGGCCACGACGTAGCCCGTCCAGATGTGCCAGCGTCATGTTCTTGCGAACGCTCAACCGGTCGACGATGCCCTCGGCACTTCGCTCCGCAGGCACATAACCGATGCCTAGCCGGACT
>NZ_DATJWR010000284.1:0-3237 GCF_035501035.1 Paraburkholderia sp. | reverse complement strand
GCTCGAGGCGATGTGAAGCAAAAAAGCGGGCGACACTGCGGGAAAGCTGCGAATAGCTGCACACATACAACCGGATTCCGTCGCAATCATGGTGTCCCGCAAAGAATTCACTGAAAACCTCGGGTTATTCGAGGTCCCCATATAGACGTTACTTCCGACAAATTTCCAGTTATGCAGAGTATTGGACACGGCCATTCCTTAGCGAGGCACTTGAGCACGGAAGACGGTCGGGCATGGCAGCGATGAGGACGACACAAGCAACTTGCCAACATCGCAATCTGCACTCGAAAGGCAAGGGTGGCGAGCTGCTACAGAGGTGTCCGCACTGCCGCCAGATGTCTGCCAGTCGCGATGACTGAAGGCTAGGCCGTGCGGCGCGGAGAATCCGTCCTACGGTGGGATGTGGCGATGCCTCTATGGCGCTACGGGTTTATACGGCTGTATAACCCTTTCGCGACGAGAGCTGGCCAGGACCGCGCAGCCGACGCCCACGGGTCTGCCGAATGAACGGAATTCACGAAAGCCAGAATTTGTTTCGACACCGGGGGGGCGGATGCTGGGATTCGCTGTCAGTTCAACGGCACGTGGCGAGTGTCCGGGAACGTTGCCAAAGACTCTACGAGCGTCAATCTTGCCGGATCTGGCCACTGGAGGTCGTCGATATCACCAGGGGATGCTTGGCCCGCGCAAACACCCCAGCAAAGCTCTGGAATACGGACTGAAACCGCAGTTGCGTTTCTACGGGCGACAGCACTGAAACCGGCGGTTGCCCGCGAGGACTCGCCAGACCCCGGGTACCCCCGAGACCAGGACAAGTTCTGGCGTCGCTTTCGCCACTACCCGCTCGAAAGCATGCAGGCGCGTACGAATTTCCACGTCACGCCGATCCAGTTTCTCCGGGATTAAGAGGTTTTGCGTCGTATCGTACTTTCAAAGCGGGAACATATCGACGCTACGAGCGGACTCCCAATCCGCCACGATTCTTCTCAGGTCGCACTCCAGGCCCGCAACGGTCTGATAGCGATCCTCGGCCGTCTTGCACAGGAGGCGGCCTCGTGCACGAGTTCCAGCGGCTGTACCGCCCATGCGCTGTCCAGATTCCCCTTCTGACCGTATTCGTGCGCAAATCCACCGAGGCTGGTTGGCGCTGGGTGCTCGCCCGCTTGCCTCAATACTGGCACCGCAGTCTTCGTGCCGTCGGCAGTCGAGCGCCAGGCCCGGCAGAAGACGCGATCGCCTTCTTCCCACAAGCCCGGACTTTCGTTCTCAAACGCGGTGAACCGAGAAGACGGAATGGAGGTCATGGGCTCCACCGTGGGGCCGGTCGCCTTTGTCGGGAACGCGGTACTTCCCTTATCATGGCGGGCGGCTAACAGTAAGTCTGCCATCTACTCAGGCGATGTGATGATGTACGTGTACCATGCCCTGGTCGCTCGCCCTAGCTGGGAAATGCCTTGAAACGCGGCGCCAACGCGATTCTTCTGACTTTTCCCGCCGCGCACAGCATGGACTGGTACGTGTTTTGTTACTAATCCTCATTCTATTTCGTTCAGCTCGGGGCCGCAGCACCACGTGCAGGCTCTCGCACTCCTCCACGCTCGAAAGGCTTATACTTCCTAAGGGTGCTAAAGGGCGCCGGGTGGCCGCTTAGCCTGCTGTGCGTGACAGGTGGGGCGGGGCGTAACTCGCTGCAGGCAGCACAGACGAAGCGAAGGTGAACGGCGCCGCTTCGCAACGGGCCTTCCTGAGGAGTCGAAATGGTTATCGGGCAGCATTCCCTGTCGCCGAACGACGAGAGACGCATGTCCGTCGTGTACGTGCTCGACGACGACGAACGGATGCGCCTCGCGCTGCGCAACCTGCTGCGCTCGGCGGGCCTTCATGTCGAGACGTTCGCTTCCTCGCGCGAGTTTCTCGCGTTTCCCAAGCTGGATGCACCGAGCTGTCTGATCCTCGACATCAGACTGCGAGGCGAGAGCGGCCTAGCGTTTCAGCACGAGATGACGCGTAGCGGGCTCCGCATGCCGGTGCTCTTCATGACCGGCTTCGGCGACATCGAAATGTCGGTCACGGCCATGAAGGCTGGCGCGCTCGATTTCTTCCCGAAGCCGTTTCGCGACCAGGACATGCTCGATGCCGTTACTGCGGCGCTGGCGCGCGACGGCCAGCGTCTGGCCAGCGAACATGCGCTTGCCGCGCTGCGCTCGACGTACGAGTTGTTGACGCCGCGCGAGAAAGAGGTCATGGCGTTCGTCGTGAGCGGTCTCATGAACAAGCAGATTGCCGCGCAGATGAACCTGAGTGAGATCACGGTGAAAATCCACCGGGGCCAGCTCATGAAGAAAATGGCGGCGCGCTCCGTGCCGGACCTCGTCCGAAAAGCCGAAGCGCTCGGGGTGGAACCGTATCGCGCCAGTGCGCCGTAAGGCGCCCGGCGAAGGTCTCGCGCAGCGCTCGTGACGTGTACCGCGGACGACGCGATAAGGACGCTGGATCGATGGCTTTCGGTCAGGGGCTGCCGAGCACCCGCGTCAGATGAATCTTGAGCACCGCACCATCGACTGGCTTCTCCAGCAGGGCCAACGCCCCCTTCGCCGTCACCTGCGCGCGCAGCGCATCGGTGGGGAATGCCGTCATGAAGAGCGTCGGCGGCGCTGCGCCGAGTGCGAGCAGGCGGTCGAACATCTCGATGCCCGACATGCCTGGCATGCGCACATCGGAAATCAGGCAGCCTGTCTCATTGTCGTGGGCCGCTAACAACCACTGCAGGTATGACTGAGCCGAATCGAAGGTATGCGTGGGCCAGCCCAGCGAGCGCACGAGGTTTTCGATGGCAAAGCGGCCAGACGCGTCGTCGTCGACAACCGAAACAAGGCGGACAGGACACATAGGAATAGCCTGCTGTGGGGGGTGCTCTTGATTCAAAACACCGCGTTTTCCCGGACGAGACGCTTGATCGACAAGCGTAGTGATCGAGCGACCGCACGTCCATCATACAAATGTATGAGCAGGACGCGAGGCGGCACATGGCGTGTGCACGCGGGCGTTCAGTACTGCTTGCGGCGGCGGGCTGTGAACGAGAGCGCACAGGGCGTCCAACCAGAAAAAAGTACGCGGGGCAACTCATACTTTGGTAGGGCGTGGGGTGCGAAGCATTGCCTTCGGTCTGACGCTTAATTGCACGCCGGTGCAAGCGCGACGCCCGGGAAATTGGCGGCTGTGCGCAAGGCCGTTCGG
>NZ_DATJWR010000283.1:0-3314 GCF_035501035.1 Paraburkholderia sp. | reverse complement strand
ACCTCGAACCACTTCTGGATGCTTTCGACGTACACCTCCTGCGCGTCCGCCGTGCTCTCGGTGAGCGCGGTGGCCGGCAGGCCCGCGAAGGCGTCGACCATGTCGATCGAATCGGAGGACGCGCTCGCCGAGTCGAAGCCGCCGCCGCCCGCGAGCTCGAGATGGCCGTCCGGGCGGATGCCGAACAGGTGCCGGTAGTAGCGGTTCGCAAACAACAGTTCGGCTTCGTCGGCGGCGAGCACCGAAACGGCGGCGTCGAGGCTCTCCAGCACCGTGGTGAAGCGCTCGTGCGCGGCGGCGAGCTCCTCGCGCGCGCGCTTGGGTTCGGTGATGTCGGTCATCGACGACATCCAGCCGGTCTGGCGGCCCGAGCTGTCGATGAGCGGCGAGACGTAGAGGCGGGCGTGGAACTGCGAGCCGTCCTTGCGGCGCACGCGCAGCTCGAAGCCCGAGGAGGGCGCCTTGCCGCGCAGCGTCATGTCGAGCTGCCGCTGCATTTCGGGGTAGGCGTCGCGCGGCCAGTAGGGGAACGGCGCGTTCTTGCCCACGAGATCGCTTTCGTCCCAGCCGGTCATACGGCAGAAGGCGGGGTTCACGTGCGTGATGCGGCCATGCATGTCGAGCACGCGCATGCCGATCAGCACCGAGTTTTCCATCGCGCGCCGGAAGAACGCTTCCGCGTATAGCGCCTGCTGCGCTTCGAAGCGCTGGCGCGTGTGCTTCCAGAGGCTCCAGAGGCTCCACAGAACGAAGCACGACAGGCCTGCAACCAGCCACACGAGCGTGTTGTTCGTGAAGTTGGTCATCTGCGGGTACGAGTACACGCGCACCGAGACGCCCTGACCCGGCGGATCGAGCGGCAGGTCATAGTAGACGTCGCGCGGCAGGCGCGGGCGCGTCGAAGTGGTGGCCAGCTCGCGGTTGTTCGCGTCGAGGATCGAGATCTTGTACTTGGCCGACAGCTCGGGCGGGATGTCGTGCTTCAGGATGCCTTCGACCGAGAACACGGCCGCAATCGACCCAAGAAACTCCCGATCGCGGTATACCGGCGTCTGTAGCGTGATGTAGCCGTTGCCGAGGTCGTCGTAGATGAGCGGCGAGTAGACCTGGCGGCGTGTCGCGCGCGCTTCGGCAAAGGCGGCCTTCACGGCCTCGTCCATCTGCGCGTCGTTGGGCTTGGCGAGGCGCTGGCCGAAGACGGGCATGGCGGTGTTGGGCCACCTCGGCTCCTGCTGGCTCGTGTACCAGTTCAGGTAGAGGATTTCGGGGTGGCCCTGCATGATGTCCGTGGTGGACGTCTGGAAGTACTGCGGGTCGACGTGGCCGGCAACCAGATCGCGCGCGAGCGCCTGCAATTGCTCCTGCGCGCCCGTCATTGAGAGGCGGATCTGCTGCTGGGCCCACGCGACGTTGCGGTAGAGCGTGTCTTCCTGCTGCTGTTGCTCGCGGCGGTTCAGGCTCCACAAGATCAGGCTCATGACGACCAGAAACACGAGGATCGACAGGAGCGGGGTCAGCAAATAGGAATTCGACCACCAGGGTCCGTGGTGCCAGCGAGATGGCGACGACTCGCCGGGCGTTCCGGGCGGCCGCGCCGAGCGTGCGAAAAGCCGTTCGGTCAACATGGCAAGGATTGTAGCGCAGCGTAAGACACGGAATTGCCGCGAAAAAAGCGGTAATTCGCCGATAAACGGGTGCAAACTGGCCGTTATCGGCGCAGGGGCGCGAACGATTAAGCGTGCGCTGCAGCATTTTTTCACATTATAAAATCGCATCCCGCAATTCGAAAATTTTGTTGCGCGATGGTCTGAGGGGTCATTACAATCGCCCGGAAGCTGCTGCGGTTGGCCCGGTCACGTCTCAAGCGTCGCCGTCCGCATGGTCCGATCAACAGCGTTCCCCTACACCCAGGAGACGAGCATGTCCGCTGTACCCGACGAAGTCCTGAAGTACGTTGCCGCCGACAAGGACGAGGATCCCCAGGAAACCGCCGAATGGCTCGAAGCGCTGGATGGCGTCATCTCGACGGTCGGCCCTGACCGCGCCCACCATCTGATCGAAAAGCAGATCGAGTTTGCCCGCGTGCATGGCGAACACCTGCCTTTCTCGGCGAATACGCCGTACATCAACACCATCCCGGTCGCCAACCAGGCGAAGAACCCCGGCGATCAGGACATCGAACACCGCATCCGCTCGTATACGCGCTGGAACGCCATGGCCATGGTGCTGCGCGCGGGCAAGCAGACGAACGTGGGCGGGCACATCGCTTCGTTCGCTTCGGCCGCCACGCTCTATGACGTCGGCTACAACCACTTCTGGCGCGCGCCGTCCGCCGAGCATGGCGGGGACCTCGTGTTCGTGCAGGGCCACTCGTCGCCGGGCGTGTACTCGCGCGCATTCCTGCTGGGCCGCCTCTCCGAGAAGCAGCTCGACAATTTCCGCCAGGAAGTGGGCGGCGAGGGCATCTCGTCGTATCCGCACCCGTGGCTCATGCCGGACTTCTGGCAGTTCCCGACCGTCTCGATGGGCCTCGGCCCGATCATGGCGATTTACCAGGCGCGCTTCATGAAGTACCTGCAGGCGCGTGGCATTGCGAAGACCGATGGCCGCAAGGTCTGGGCCTTCCTCGGCGACGGCGAGACGGATGAACCGGAGTCGCTCGGCGCAATCGGCATGGCCGGCCGCGAGCGTCTGGACAACCTCGTGTTCGTGATCAACTGCAACCTGCAGCGTCTGGACGGTCCGGTGCGCGGCAACGGCAAGATCATCCAGGAGCTCGAAAGCGAGTTCCGCGGCGCGGGCTGGAACGTCATCAAGGTCATCTGGGGCAGCCGCTGGGACGCGCTCTTCGCGCGCGACAGGTCGGGCGCGCTGATGCGCCGCATGATGGAAGTCGTGGACGGCGAGTACCAGACGTACAAGTCGGAATCGGGCGCCTTCGTGCGCGAGCACTTCTTCAACACGCCGGAACTAAAGGCGCTCGTCGCCGACTGGTCCGATGACGACATCTGGAACCTGAACCGCGGCGGCCACGACCCGCACAAGATCTACGCGGCGTTCCATCAGGCTTCGAACTCGAAGGGCCAGCCCACCGTCATCCTCGCGAAGACGATCAAGGGCTACGGCATGGGCGAAGCCGGCCAGGCCATGAACATCACCCACCAGCAAAAGAAGATGCAGGTGGATCAGCTCAAGAAGTTCCGCGACCAGTTCCGCTTGCCGATCACGGACGAGCAGATCGTCGACGTGCCGTACCTCACGTTCGAGGAAGGCTCGAAGGAACTCGAGTACATGCGCCAGCGCCGCATGGACCT
>NZ_DATJWR010000282.1:0-7330 GCF_035501035.1 Paraburkholderia sp. | reverse complement strand
CGCTGTCTTGCCCGTTCGACGCGCTGCTTGAGCTCGGCGAACCAGCGGCGATAGTCCTCAGCCCACGCGGGCGTGCCCACATCTTTGCTCATGCGCTTTTGGTCATCGGGCACCGGCTGTCGCGCCCGGAAGGAAATTATCCTTGGAGGAGCCGGCAGTCGACAAGCGGAGCCGGCATGGAGTCGGCGAGGATTATAGCATCGCACCCCATCAAAAACTTCGATAAAGTTAATTATGTTAAGTTTAAGAAAAGCGAAGCCACTCAGCCGTGCCCCAAATACAACTCGAAGCATGACGCACGGGTCAACACGTGCTTAACAGCGATGCAAACTTGTCGGCCAGCGTCGCACGCGAACGATGTGGCCAGATCGCACTGAGTTCGAATAGCGGCAGCGCGTCGCCTTCCCGCACCTCGCACACGCGCACGCCTTCGAACTGGATCGCCTTGACGGATTGCGGCAACAGCGACGCGCCGCAACCTGCGGCAACGCAAGCGAGCACGGTCAGCGATCGATTGGCATCCTGAACGATATTGGCTTCGCAACCGAACTTGCGAAACGCGCTGAGGATGCCCGCTCGCACCACCGGCAATTGTCCGTGCGGAAACCACACCAGCCCCATGCGCGCCAGTTCCGCGAGGCCGAGCTTGCCATCCTGGCCCAGCGGATGCGACGCCTGCACGACTGCCAGCAAGCGCTCGCGCACGATCAGCTTTTCGCGCATCCTGCCGCCTACCGCAACCGGCGTATGCAGCAGCCCAATGTCGATCTCGCCGGATTCGAGTGCGCTGGCCTGTTCCGCGTTGCTCATTTCGCGCAATGTCAGCTCGATATTGGGGACCGCCGCGCGCAACGCCGCGATCGCCTTGGGCATGACCTCGAACAGCGCCGCGGACGCGAAGCCGATGATCAGCCTGCCGCCACGTTGCGCGCCGATATCGCGCGCCCGCTTTTCGGCCGCTTCGATCCGCGAAACGCTCAGACGAATATCCTCGGCGATCGCTTCGCCGGCAGGCGTAAGGGCGGCGCCGCGGCGCGTGCGCGCCAGCAGCTTCACGCCCAGATCCTTCTCCAGCCGCGTAATCGCCTGGCTAAGCGCTGGCTGGGCCATCCCGAGCTGGGCGGCCGCGCCGGTGACGCTTCCCGCATCGACGATGGCGAGAAAATACTTCAGCGTGCGGATCGACTCCATGATCACCTTTCCATATCAAGATGCTATGAATGAACAACATTTCCATAGTATGCACGCGTTTCAGCCTTACCTAGAATCCCGTCAAATCCACTAACAGCGGCCGCCCGTCGAACTTCGCGCGCGGCACGCACCAGGAGACGACGACCATGCGCTGGTATCGAGAAATCACGCCCATCGAGAAACGAACCTTGTGGAGCTGCTTCGGCGGATGGGCGCTCGACGCCGTCGATACGCAAGTCTTTTCCCTTGTCATTCCGTCGCTTCTCGCCACATGGAGCATCAGCAAAGGTCAGGCGGGATTGATCGGCGGCGCCACGCTCGTGGCCGGCGCGCTCGGCGGATTGCTTGCGGGCATCCTGTCCGACCGCGTCGGCCGGGTGCGCGCGCTGCAGATCACCGTGATCTGGTTCTCGCTCTTCACGTTTCTGAGTGCATTCGCCCAAAGCTTCGAGCAACTGCTTGCGCTGAAGGCGCTGCAAGGCATCGGCTTCGGCGGCGAATGGACGGCTGGGGCGGTCCTGCTCAGCGAAACGATGAACCCCAGGCATCGCGGCAAGGCCATGGGCATCGTGCAGAGTGCGTGGGGATTCGGCTGGGGCGCCGCCGTGCTGCTCTATATGGCGGTCTTCTCATTCGTTTCGCCACAATGGGCCTGGCGCGTTCTGTTCGCGATCGGGCTCGTCCCCGCTCTCCTCGTTCTCTACATGCGCCGCAATGTGGTCGAGCCGCCGCGCGAGCCGCAGATCGCGCGCGACGATTCCTCGCGGCGCGGCATATTCAGCATCGCCGCGGGAATTTTCGATCCTGCCGTGATCCGCACGACCATCGTCGGTGGCCTGATCGGACTGGGCGCGCATGGCGGCTACCACGCGATCACCACCTGGCTGCCGACGTATCTCAAGACCGAGCGCCATCTCTCGGTGCTGGGCACCGGCGGTTATCTCGCGGTCGTCATTGTGGCGTTCATCGTCGGTTGTTTCGTGAGCGCATGGTTGCAGGACCGCATCGGACGACGCTGGAACGTGATCCTCTTCGCCATCTGCTGCGCGGTGATGGTCAACATCTACACGTTCCTGCCGATCAGCGACACCACCATGCAGATCCTGAGCTTTCCGCTCGGCCTCTTTTCGGCAGGCATCCCCGCGACGCTCGGCGCACTGTTCAATGAGTTGTATCCGCAAGGCGTGCGCGGCACCGGCGTCGGCTTTTGCTACAACTTCGGCCGCATCGTATCCGCCGCATTTCCGGTGCTTGTCGGCCATATGAGCGGGTCGATGTCGCTGGGCGCTGCGCTCGGCATCGACGCGGGCGTCGCCTATGGCCTCGTCGTCGCCGCCGCGTTGATGCTGCCCGGCACGCGGGGCCGGCTCGTCCCGTCGGCGCACCAGAACGGCGCGCGCAACGACGCGCCAGCCGTGTCGCGCAACTGAGCGCGCGGCGCGCTCGTGCATCGGCGCTCAACGTCAACCGAATTTCAGGCACTCCAAACGATGGACCGCTTCCAGCCCGCAATCCCGGCCGCCCCCTTCGATGGCCTTTCGCCGACGTCCCTGACATGGCTCAACGAGGCCACGACGCGCATCACGGGCATCGATACGCACGCGCACATCTTTGTGCAAGGCCTTCCGCTCGCCGCACAACGCCGTCATGCGCCCGACTATGACGCGACGCTCGATCAATACATCGCGCAACTCGCAGCGCATGGCATGTCGCAAGGCGTTCTGGTGCAGCCCAGCTTTCTTGGCACCGACAATGCGTTTCTCCGTTCGGTATGCGAGCGCTATCCGCGACGCTTTCGCGGCGTGGCCGTTGTCGCGCCGGAGATTACGGACGCCGAACTTGAAGCGCTGGACGCCGCGCACATCGTAGGCGCACGACTGAATCTGATTGGCCTTGCACTGCCGGATTTTCACAATCGTCGATGGTCCGCGCTCCTCGCGCGCCTCAACGCCCTGCGCTGGCATGTCGAAGTTCAGGCAAATGCTGTCGATCTACCGGTCGTGCTCAATGCCCTGCTTAGCCACGGTTGCACGGTGGTCGTCGATCATTTCGGACGGCCCGATGCGCATCTCGGCGCTGCCGATGCCGGCTTTCGTTATCTGCAATCCACGGCCTCGCGCGGCAACGTTTGGGTCAAGCTCTCTGCGGCCTATCGCAGCGCCGACCACTCGAACGGCACTGAGCACGGGCGCGCCCTCGCCGCCGCTCTGCTCGAATCGTTTGGCCCGGAACGTCTCGTATGGGGTAGCGACTGGCCTCATACGCAATATCGTCATCTGATCGACTACGACGGCGCCACGGACGCGTTGGAAGACTGGATTCCCGAGCGTACAGCGAGAGAAAAAGTGATGACGACCTCCGCAGCAGAACTCTTCCGCTTCAGTGTTCCTTCCCAGAAATAACTTTGCATAAACGCGCGATTATTCGAAGCTGGAATCAGGCGCGGCCGTCCATATCAACGGCCGTTTATGGACGCAACCGGACCAGAATTGCGTGGCAAACACCGAACTGCGGCGATGTACGACACCCTTTAAATGCGAGGCAGCACGTATTCTGACTTCATTGGATCGAAAGCACAATGTCGAATATAAATTAGGATGACGTATCGAAAAACGATCATTGTATTTATGTTAAATATAGCTGCGCGGACACAACAATGGTGCCGGCGCAGCGAACCATGGGACGCCTGAAGCAATGATGTCCTATGGGAACAGGATCGAGAGGTAATCTCGCCTGCTATTGAGAATCCGCAGTACGTCGATTCGGTCGGCGGCCTCGACGACACGATAGAAAATCTGGTAATTGCCGTGCACCCGATGCCGGATTCCGCGTTCGTCATAGCGTGGAATGAGCGGGAAAAGCAATGGCGTGTCGGCCAGCGTCATGCAGGCTCGTTCCAGGTCTTCCACAAACGTCCCGGCGCGCTTCGGGCTACCTTTACGCGCGATGAAATCGCCAATTTCTTCGAGATCAAATTCAGCGTCATCCGTGATATCGACGAACATCAACTCCCTTCCGACATTGCCCGATATTTGGCCTTGAGGCGGCCGAACACGTCCTGCGCCGGTTTGCGACGGCCCTCGTCAGCATTCGCGATCGCGCGCTCGAGGCTGGCGTCCAGCGCGGCAAGCTGCGCCTCGCGATCCTGAATGAGCCGAACGCCCTCGCGCAGAACTTCGCTTTTCGAGCCGTAGCGGCCTGTCTCAACCAACGCGGCAACGTAGCTTTCAAGCTGTTGCCCAAGGTCTGCACTGATCATGTTTCCGCCTCCAACGTGTACCTGAAGCCATGTTAGCGTAGTTATCAACTGTTATCAAATCCCTGATCCCTCGCCCGCTGCCCATCCGGGAATGGCATCAGAAGCATAGTAGTGAGCATACCCTTCGATCTGGGGGAGCCGCCGGTCCGTCAGGATCGCTCCGGGCCACAGCAAGACCCCTCCGTCGAAGGGTCGGAAGGCATTCAACACGCTCGTCAGGCAAATTGAAAAGCCCTCCACCGCCTTCAATCTTCCGCCTCAGCTCCCCCAAACACCCGTCCATGTATGTGTGGGGGCTATTCAGTAATGGACATCCCTACCGCGATTGCGCCGGTCGACGCTGCAAGGTGTTCCGCACCGGGCACCAGGGGCCGTCGATCAACCCGGCGGTCCGGGGAGACGTGTGCAGGAAAACTCCACGCGCTCCGCTCCCTCGCCGCCGGACGGTCCGAATGAGATCCAGCCGTGCCCCCAGAGCGTGACCTCGTCGCGGCGCAGGATCAGCTCATGGCCACCGTCGATGGCGATGCGCGTGCCATTAGAACTGCAGTCACGCAACACGTACTTTCCGCTACGGCACTCGATCGACGCGTGTACCCTCGATGCGCGGCAATCGCGCACGACGATGCTCATATTGGCGCCACGGCCAATCGTCACCAGCGAGGACGTCTCACTCATGTCCATGCCCGCATCCCCATAGCGCAGGGTCAACAACGATGCACAAGGCAGGCGTGTCACGTCGTTACCCATAACCGTCAGATCGGCGCCCTGCTGCCAGATCGCCTCGAACAACTCCGTTGGCTGTCTTTTTCCCCGCACCTGTATCGGGTAAAGATAGCGCGCCATCTGACGCAGTCGCGCCGGCAGACACTCGACGGCGTCCTTGCTCATGACGACCTGCCCCGGCGAAGCAAGCTCCGTCAGTCGGGCGGCCAGATTCACGGTGTCGCCGAACACGTCTCCCCTTTCGTCGGGCAACACGGGGCCGTGATGAAAACCGATACGCAGCGACATCGGCTGTCCCGCCAGCACAGGCAACTCCGAGACGGCCATCTGCATGTCGATCGCGGCCTGCATCGCATATCCGGCTGACGGAAACACCGCCATGACTTCGTCGCCAATGGTCTTGACGATTCGCCCCTCCGACGCTTCCGCGCACGATTTCATTAGCGCAA
This sequence comes from Paraburkholderia sp., assembly GCF_035501035.1. Classification (GTDB taxonomy): domain Bacteria; phylum Pseudomonadota; class Gammaproteobacteria; order Burkholderiales; family Burkholderiaceae; genus Paraburkholderia. The sequence goes on along the minus strand of NZ_DATJWR010000282.1, from coordinate 1,705 downwards.
TACACTGCGCAATCGCCTCGAAGGCAACCATGTCACCAACGGTCTCGTAAAGCTCCGTGCTACGGCTTACGTCCGCGAACATCACGGATTCGTGGGACGTCGGATATTTCGCTTCATCATCCATGAGCAAGCCGTCGTCAGGTCGTCCAGCCGGCGTCGAAGCGCCGTTCGTCTGCAGCCCATGCAGGGCTCCCGCTCGTCAGTGTAGTCCGTCCGATCAACCATCACCATCGCCTGCACCTAAAGCGCAGATGGCTGCACCGAGCGGTGATGACCGGGTGCCGCTGTGCAAAATGTGCCGACAAAAGGCACGCAGAATATTTCATCACGATTCTGACATCTGCAAGCCGCGGCGCATGTGGCGCCAAAACGGAACGACTCCGTGGGCGCGCATTCGGGCGCGTCGATCTGCGCCATCGCATTGACCGCGCCACGCCACTCGTAGATCTTCCAGTAGGGGTCGCCCACGTAGATGATCTGCGCATGGCGCTGCCGGCCCAGGACCGACAGCATTACACCGTCGCTCTCCTGCGCCTCGTCGAAGAGGATGAAGTCGGCTACGATGCGTGGCTCCGAGAGTGTCCAGAGCTTCAGGAACACCTCAGGCGAAATGGCGCTCGTGGCGTGGATTGCCGCGCCCTCTTCCCAAAGCCGCCCGACGTAAGGCAGCAGGTAGGTTCGCAGTTGCACGGCCACCGCTTCGTGGAACTGAACCACCCAGACAGATGGCTCGCAATTGCGGCACGGTTGTGTTCGCGAACGAGCCCGTACTGCCCCCACGACTGTGAGCGCCTGTCGGCAGGCGAGCAGCGCCAGACCGGCGTGGAGCGTCTTCCGCCGCGTGACCGGGAAGGCGCACGCCATCCATGATCGATGCGCTCGATGGCTCATTTCCGCTTGACTTCTACACACGAAAGCGAAGCATCCCTGGGCGCCTCCGCCGCGTCACTAGCTTCCATGCAGAGACGCGATGTGCGGAGCTCGAAGACCGGCACCACTTCGATTGATAATACTTAGGATCCCGACCTTGAATGCGATCATAAGGCTTATGTTAAATTGCGTAGGATTCCGAAGTATATGGGCGAAAAGACCAAGGGCCGGTACAACCGGCTCTTTTCACGCCCGCGCCTGCTTCTTTCGCGCACGCGAAACAGCGTCCGTGCTGCGACAACCGCGCGACTGCAGAAAATACAGCCTACCCCCATTGCTATTGCGCGACAGACATTTGCACGCGATAGCTCTGCTCACGAGTTGGCATTATCGTCTTACGGACGACAGTAGCCATCTCCGCAGAGAGGACGTCATTACGGGGTTGTATGAAGCATTGAATCACAACCTGTAACGGTCTACCCAGGAGTTGCGAATGAAGAAATCCCTGATAGCCGGCGCGGCGCTGGCAACCTTGGCAGGTTCGGCGCACAAAGCAGCGTGACACAACAGGCTGAAACCGCAACGGTCACGACGAAAAGCGCTAACGGTTTCATTTTTTCACCTCAAGTTGATTTCGCGCTTCGACGCGCAGGCGCGTCAATCTGAACTCGCGGCGGGAAACGTGTCGGCTTTGGGAGATGGAGAAATCGTCAAGACTGGTGTATGCGGGTCGGTGGCATGATCAGGCGGCCAGCGCTTGAGGAACCGGTGCGCTTTCAATCACCGGGACTCCGTCTTCAAAGGGAATGCCCTGCAGAAGTACCTCGATCTTCTC
>NZ_DATJWR010000281.1:0-29849 GCF_035501035.1 Paraburkholderia sp. | reverse complement strand
CAGCGGCTGCAAGCCGCTCTCGTCGCCAATGCGCGCGCTCGACCAGTCGTAGCGCCCCGATAGCGTGAGTGTCCACTGCGGGGTCAGCGAAAGCGTCTCGTTCAGGTAGACGCCATAGTTCACGTTGCGCGTCTTTGCATCCGTCTGCTGAACGAAATTGCCGATGCCGATGGTCGCGCGGTCCGGCGCGAACGTGGCGTCCTGTGAGGACGAGACATAGTGCGAGTTCGCGAAGTCCGCCGCGACGCCGGCGACCAGCTGGCTTCCTATGCCGCCAAGCTTGCCGAGCAGCGTGAGCTGCAGGCTCGCGCCGAAGCTGTCGGTCGTAACGACGGAATCGACATTGGTGCCCTCGAGCGTGTCGACGTTGCCGTTTTCGTCGACTGATCCGTAGTCCGTATTGTTGTTGCTGCTCACGTTCTCGTTGCGCAGATGGCGGTAGTAGGCGTTGCCGCTCAGCTCGACGTTGTCGCTGAAGAAGTGGTCGCCCGAGACGGTCAGGTAGCCGACGCTGTTGCGGTTCAGGTCCGGGAACGTGTAGGCCTGGTTGGGGTTGTCGAGAAAAGAGCGGGGAATGGTCTGGCTGCCGTACAGCGAGTTGTCCGCGCCGCCGCCCGAGATCGCGAGCATCGTATCGTCGTCGGTGTAGCGCAGCTTGCCGAACCCCTGGCGCACGCGGCTCGCGTCGTGGTCGGCCCAACCGTTGTCGTTCATGACGTTCGCATTGGCGTAATAGTCGACATGCGGCCCGAGCGTGCCGCCCTGCTCGAACTGAGCGCTCTTGCGCCCCCACGAGCCACCCGAAAGATCGAGGTCGCCGCCGGGGCTCGTGCGCCCGTTCTTCGTCGTGATTGCAATCGCGCCGCCGAGCGTGTTGAGTCCGTAGACCGGATTCGAACCCGGAATCAGCTGGATCTTGTCGATCGCTTCCGTTGGAATCAAGTCCCAGTTCACGACGTCGCCAAATGGCTCGTTGACGCGCACGCCATCGACGAACACCGACAATCCTTGAGGGGTGCCGAGCAATGGAGAGGCGGTGAAGCCACGATAGATCAGGTTCATCTGAAACGGATTGCCCTGGGCGTCGGCAACGCTGACGCTAGGAAGGTTCGCTGCAAAGAAGTCGGTGAGCGTCTCGCGGCGTTGTGTTTCGAGGTCATCGGCGCGAACCGTCTGCACGTTCGCCGGTACCTTCGCGAGCGGCGTTCCGAGGCCGAGCAGCGGCGTCGTGCCGACCACGACGACAGCGGGCAGTGTGATCGGCGCCGGGCTCTGGCCAGCGTCGGGCTGGGCCGGCAACGGGTCCGGCTCGCTCCCGGTGCCGGCGGCCGCCGCCTCTCCCGATGCCGCCGCGCAAAGCGCGCCGAGCGCGAGGCTGGTGCCGAGCACGACGCCCAGGCGCCTGGCGCCGCCTCGGCGCGCTCTCGCCTCCATAACTGGAATCAACATCCGTCTCCATGTGTTTTATGTGCCGGCGGCACCGGCCATACGTCGAATAGCCGATCGCTGACCGATGCGCGCACAACCTGTCTCCTCTTCACTATCGATTAGCCAGGAACGTGCCAGCACGGAGAACGCGCGTGCCGGCGGCTCCTCGCGGTTCGCCGGAGACCCCTCGCGGCGCGGCGCCACACGCCGCTTGCGGCCGGCTGTCACGTTCGCCAACACTTTTCGCGGCGGCCTGTACCTGAATGCAACACATCGCCCGGTGTCCGGGGCGCGGCCGGCGAGCCGCGCCCCGGGCTGCATCGTCCGGCGCACGGCGCTTGCCGGCAAATGGCACACGACTTGCAAGAACGGCAGCGCACCCGGACCGGCCCCACCCCTCGCGCATCTGCCCTGACCGCCCCCCGGCCGTGCACCGACAAATACCCAGGAGACGACGATGAAGAGACGCTCGGCTGCGGCAAGCCGGATTGCGACCTGTGCGATGGGCATCGCGGCAGCGATGACCTTGAACGCGGGCCCGGTGGATGCCGCCTCGGACTATCCGCCCGTGACCTATGACCGGTTGACCCGCGCACAGAGCGACCCCGGCTGGCTCACGTACTACCGGAGCTACAACGGTCAATCGCATTCACCGCTCAAGCAGATCGACGCGTCGAACGTCGGCCTGTTGAAGGAGGCGTGGAGTTATCAGTTCCCCGCCGACCTGAAGCAGGGGTTCGAGGCGACGCCTATCGTCAATGGCGATTATCTATTCGTCAGCACACCGAAGGATAACGTCTATGCCTTCGATGCGAAGACCGGCACGCAGCTCTGGAAATACGAGCCGAAGCTTGGCGCGGAGTCGTTCAAGACCGCGTGTTGCGACGTCGTCAACCGCGGCGTCGCGCTCTATGGCAAGAACGTCTATATCGCCATGCTGAGCGGCGAAGTCGCCGCGCTCGACGCGAAGACCGGCAACGTGGTGTGGAAAAAGCAGATGTTCGAGCCGGGTCTCGGTTATGCCTTCTCGCTCGCGCCGCTCGCGCTCGACGGCTCGATCGTCGTCGGCACCTCTGGCGGCGAATACGGCATACGCGGCTACATCGCCGCCCTCGATCCCAACGACGGCTCGATCGTGTGGAAGCGCTACACGATTCCGGGCGCGGGCGAGCAAGGCGCCGATACCTGGCCCGATGGCATGCAGTCGCACGGCGGCGGTGCCGCCTGGCTGACCGGCACCTACGACGCCGCGTCGCGCACGCTGTACTGGGGCGTGGGCAATCCCGGCCCGTGGCTCGCCGCGCTGCGGCCCGGCGACAATCTGTACTCCGATTCACTTCTCGCGCTCGATCCGAAAAACGGCCAGCTCAAGTGGCATTACCAGTACACGAGCAACGACACCTGGGACTATGACGGCGTCAACACGCCGATCCTCGCGAATATCCGTTACAAGGGCAAGGACTACGACGCCATCATCCACGCCGACCGCAACGGCTTTTTCCATGCCATCGACCGGCAGACCGGTAAGCTGATCTATGCAGAGCCGTTCGTGAAAGCGGACTCGGTAACGGGCTACACGGCCGACGGCAAGCCGGTTCAGGACGCGTCGAAATATCCGAAGGCCGGCACGACCATCGACACGTGTCCGAGCTTTCTCGGTGGAAAGAACTGGTGGTCGGTGTCCTACGATCCCGAGCGGCATATCGCCGTGGTGCCGGCGCTGCATGCATGCATGAGCCTTTCCGGCAAATCGGTGAGCTACATGGAAGGTCTGCCCTATCTCGGCGAAGGCTTCGAAATCAAGCCTGAGCCGGGCAGCGAAGGTTACGGCGAGCTGCAGGCGATCGACGTGAACACCGGCAAGAAGCTCTGGGGCCATTGGACGAAGATGCCCTGGAACGGCGGCGTGGCGACGACCGCGAGCGGCCTCGCCTTCAGCGGCTCGCTCGACGGCCATCTGTATGCGTTCGACGTATCCACGGGCAAGGTCCTCTGGGAGAGCCCGCAGCTCGCGAGCGGGATCGTCGCGCAACCGTCCGTGTTCGAGGTCAACGGCAAGGAGTACGTGGCTGTGCTCGCCGGCTATGGCGGCGCGAATCCGATCTGGGGCGGCCCGATGGCCGAAGTGGCGAAGGATGTCCCGCGCGGCGGCACGCTCTACGTGTTCGCGCTGGACCGGAGCTGAGCACGCCTTCGTTTCCCGCCGCGCGCTCGCCATGAAAGCGCGCGGCCTCTCCGCCCCCACTGGGACGCAAGATGATGAACATCCGACTCACTCATATCGCCGTGGCCATTGCGCTCGCGGCAGGCGGCTCGCACGGCGCGTACGCTGCGACGACCGGCGCAGTACGCGTGTGCACGATGCCGGGCAGCCCGACGGCCGCGCTCGACAAGGCCGTGGCGCGCGCCGTCCTGAAGACTGCCGGCGTTGCCGCGACTTTCGTTGCGCGCGGCATCGACGACGATGGCGGCGACGACGGCATCTCCGCACACGAACTCTTCAATGCGCTCGAACGCGAGTGCGATCTCGTGGCCGGTTTCCCGCGCTCGGCGATCGCCGACGCTTCGGGTTCCAAATTGGTCTTCTCGCAGGGGTATCTTCGCTCCGGCTACGTGAGCATCACCTTGCATCATGCGCGCGCCCTGGCACCTTCTGCCGACGGTAAGCAGACCATCGCGGCGACCTGGTCCAGCCCATCGCAGTTGATCGCCGTCCAGCAGAAAGACGCGCGCTTCGATCTGGAAAACACGTCCGAGCTGACCGTCGACGCGGTCGCCAAAGGACGGGCGCAGCGAGCGATCGTCTGGTATCCGGCCGTTATCGCTTACCAGCATCTGCATCCGGAGCAGCATTTCGACGTTGCTGCGGCACCTTCGCCCTATGCCGACTGGAATCTAGTGTTTGCTTCGGGGCCCGACATGCAAGCGCTGCAAAAGCGTATCGACGATGCGCTCACCCACATGAGCGGCGATGGCCGCCTCGCCGCGCTCACGCACGGCTGGACGCTGCCGGAAAGCGTTGCGACAGCGAGCGGAACGACCACATACACGAGCGCCTCATTGCCCGGCGGTATGAACATGGCGCGCGATCGCTTCGGCATGCGCGCCGTGCGCGCGGCACGCGAGAGCGCAGCGGGAGGCATCATCCGGGTTTCCGCTACGACGGGCGGCGATGCACCGGCGTTCGATCACGATCAGGTCGCGCATGGCGAGCATCTTTATGCGGAGTCCTGTGCAAAGTGCCATGGCGCGCAACTCGAAGGCATCACCGCGCCCGCATTGAGCGGCCCCGCCTTCGCGCCCGCGTCGAACTCGCATCTGACGATAGGCGGCATTTACCAGTACATGTCGACCAACATGCCAGCCGATCGCCCCGGAAAGATGACCGACGACGAATACGCTGACCTGATGGCATTTCTGCTCTACACCAACGGCTATGACACAGGCAACGCGAAACTGACTGCCACGGCCGCGCAATCTTCGACGACACCGCTGAACGCCGGCCCGCGGCACTAGGTCATCCACTCGCAAGCGGAGTCTCGCGGCGCGCCCGGCGCGCCCGGCTTCATTTTTCGCACTTCATCATCAACGTTACTCAGGACATCAGCATGGTCACCCGCAATCGCAGAACTTTCATTCTCCACGCCGCCGGCCTGTGCGCGGCGCTCACGACGGCCGGCCGCGCGCTCGCCGCGCCGCCTCTCGTCGACGAGAGCGATACCACCGCGAAGTCGCTCGGCTATCGCGCCAAGGCCAGTAGCGTCGACACGGGCAAGTTCCCGAAGTATCAGGCGGGACAGCGCTGTGCGAACTGCCGCTTCTATACGGGCACGGCCGGCGATGCCGCTGGCCCGTGCCCGATGTTCCCAGGCAAAGCGGTTTCGGCCGATGGCTGGTGCAATGTCTACGCACAACGCGCCTGACTTTTGACCGTTTGAGCAAACGCCCTCGCCGTATTATTCTGCAATCCTTAATTAATCCGAACCGCGAGCCGTCACGCCGTCGATCAGATCAGCTCACCGTCGCGTACGACGAAACGCCCGTTCGCGACCACGAGCTTGCGCTTTGGCCGGGCGACGACGGCGTGCGCGACGGTTTGCGCATCCACGAGCACCAGGTCCGCACGCGCGCCGGCGTGCAGCCCATAGTCGGCGAAATGGCAGCCGCGCGCGGCGGCTTCGCTCACGCAATCGAACGCGATCGCGATATCGTCATCGCGTCGCAAGTCATACCGCATGCCGATCAGCATCGCGCGTTCGAGCATGTCCGGCACGCCATACGGCGACCACGTGTCGCGAATGCCATCGTTCCCGCCAAAAATCGTTATGCCCTTGTCGCGGCAGATCTTGAGCGGCGGAACCGCGCGCGAAGGCGGCGCGCTCGTCAGCAACGCCACGCGCAGTTGTGCGATCCGTTCGAGCAACACATCGCGTTCGCGATCTGCCAGGTCTCCCAGACAAAACGCATGACTCACGACGACCTCCCCTTGCATGCCGAGCGCCTGCACGCGATCGAGCAATAGCCTGAGCGTGAACGCCCCAATCTCGCCGGGTTCGTGCAGGTGGATGTCGATCGGCTTGCGATGGCGCTGCGCCAGCTCGAACGTGGCGTTCAGCGACGCCACGGGATCGCCGTCGATCAGCGCCGGGTCGAGCGCGCCGAGCACGTCCGCGCCGGCCGCCAGCGCACGGTCGAGCAACTCGACCGTGCCGGGCCGCTTCAGCATGCCCGACTGCGGGAACGCGACGATCTGCATGTCCAGCACATCTCGCATCGTCTGGCGCGTGCCTAGTACGCCTTCGAGATAGCGCAGCCCCGCCTCGGTGTCGACGTCCACATGGGTGCGTATGCGCGTCGTGCCGGCCTGCACGAACGCACGCGAAAGCGCGAGCGACTGCGCGGCCGAATCGTGGCCCGACGTCTTGCGCCATTCACGCTCGTTGCCGATGCGATCGGTAAGCAGGGGGCCAACCTCGTTGCGATACCACGGGCGGCCCCAGTTGCTCTTGTCGAGATGCGTGTGCCCTTCGACGAAGCCCGGCAGCAGCAACGCCGCGCCGCCGTCCTCGGCCGGCACGCCGGGCTGCGGGGCAACCTGCGGCCCGATCGCCTCGATGCGGCCGCCCGCGACTGACACGGAAACCCGCTGGCCATCTGCGAGCCTGACGTTGGAAAGATGGAAAGAAGCAGCCATGAATATCAAGCCAATGTTATGAAGCGGTGAATATCAGTGCTCGCCGACTGTACGCGGCGCTAGTCGCAAAAGATACCGCGGGCGCTGGTCGCCGGTACGCATTCCAACGTGCCAGCGCCGTTCAGCACAGCGCGCACCGGTTCAATCGTACGGGGACTTGCTTCGCGTAAGTCATTGATCGACCACAGATTATCAACCGTCCCATCTGCCCCGCCGTCAACCGGGCGTGGAGTTCTTGTGAGCGCAAGTTTCACTCCAACCCCTCGCGACCCGCCTAATACATTTTGCACAACACGTCAATTACCAATTGACGTTTATTTACATATTTCGCGATTCTTGACTCTTTTTAGGAATATTCCTATCTCCTTTCACACTTCTTACGCTTACGTTAAGGGCTTCATTGACCCCAATAGGAATTTCAATGTTTCCCAACAACCACATCGCCAAGATCGCTGCTGTTGCTGCCACCACGGCTCCCGCCCTGGCATTCGCGCAGAGCGCGAATACCATCACCTTTCAGGGCGAAGTCTCGACCCAGACCTGCTCGGTCTCCATCAACGGTAACGCGGCAAACCCAAGAGTTCTCCTGCAAACGGTCCCGACCACGCAGCTCGAGGCTCCAGGCAGCACCGCAGGCTTGACCACGTTCACGATCGACGTGACCGGCTGCACGGCGGCGTCGAGCGCAACGCCGATCAAGACGGTGTTCGTCGGCAACCAGGTCGACGCCGGCGGCAACCTCGGCAACACCGGCAGCGCAGTCGGCGTAGCACTGCAATTGCTGGATCCCACCTCGCCTTCCAAGCCGTTCATCCTGCCCAGCTCTGCGGGCTATGCCGCCACCGGGCTGACCCTCGCTGCCAACGCAACCTCGGCAACACACAACTTCGCCGTTCGCTACTACAGCGCATTGGGTCACCCGACCCCCGGTTCGGTGCGCGGTAGCGTGCAATACGCGATCAGCTATCAATAAAGCCCGAGTGTTGCTCCGCTCCGGGCCTGGCGCCGCGTGCCGGGTCCGGAGACTCACAGGCCAGTTTTCTCAATCGTTCCTGCAAGGAAGGCAAAACGGCATGACGTGGTTCAACGCGAAATTGTTCAAAGCGGTGGCATCGCTGGTGCTGGCGGCGCAACTGGGAAACGCGTCGGCCAGCGTCGTCCTGTCCGCGACCCGGGTAATCTACGCCGCTGACGCGCCCGAGAAGACCCTCCAGTTCACCAGCCAGAACGATTCGCCGAGCGTCATGCAGCTCTGGGTCGATTCCGGCGATTCCGAGTCCACGCCCCAGAACGCCAATGCCCCCTTCATCGTGACGCCGCCCGTCTTCAGGATCGATGCGAAAGCTGGGCAGACCGTGCGCCTCGTGTTTACCGGCAAGGATTTGCCCCAGGATCGAGAATCGGTGTTCTATCTGAACACCCTGGAAATCCCCTCCGTCAACAGCGCTTACGCCGACCAGAACCAGATGCTGGTCATGCTGCGCAACCGGCTCAAGATTTTCTATCGCCCCACAGGCATCGAAGGCAGCGCGCCGAAAGCGCCTGAACAGCTGAGTTTTCATCTCGAGAGCGAAGCCGGAAAATGGCGCCTCAGCGCGAACAACGCTTCGGGCTACTACATTTCGCTCACCGAGGGCGGCCTCGTCAGCGGTTCGCGCGTCACGACCTTCACCCCTTCCATGATCGCGCCACATTCAGGGGAAAGCTGGAAGGTCGAATCCGCACACATCAACGACAGCGCCACCGTGCGCGTAAAAGTGAAATACGTCGATGACTACGGCGCAATCCGCGAAGCCGAGTATCCGCTCACATTCACGACGGGAAGAAATTGAAATGGAGGGCGCCGTGCACGCTGCGGCGAGCCTCACGCGCCACGCGGCAAGTCGTGCATCGAAAAAAGACCCGCATTCGCCCTGCGGGCTGTCGCTCGGCATGGTCGCGCTCGGCTTCGCGGCGCCAGCCTTCCCGCTGCTCGCCGCGCCCGACGTCGCCGAAACCAGGAGGCCCGGCATCGCCGCGCCGGCGTACAACTTCGACAGCCAGCTTCTGCTCGGTTCACCGCTGGGCGTGGCTGATATCGAGCGCTACAACAAGGCGAGCGTCATCGACCCGGGCCGCTATCAGGTGGACATCTATCTGAACGGCAACTTCATCTCGCGCAAGGCCGTTGACTTTCGCTCGGCCCAGGACAGCGAACCCCACCCCTGCCTGAGCGATGTGTTCCTGCGCGAAAGCGGCGTGCTCGTCTCCGGCATCAAGTCCGGCGACGACAACGTCGACGCCGCGCCCGCCGAAGCGCCGTTGCCCGATAGCCGCAGCGGCATGACCACCAGCGCGGACACAGCCGGCGACACGGTCACGCCCGGGGAATGCCTGCCAATCGCAGGGCGCGTCGAAGGCGCGTCCTCGGTATTCGACCTGTCGCGGCTGCGTCTCGACATCAGCGTCCCCCAGGCGCTGATGAAAAGCACGCCGCGTGGTTCGGTCGACATCAAGAACCTCGACGCCGGCCAGACCATGGCCTACCTCAACTACGACACCAACTACTACACATGGTCGGCGCTTGGCCTCAAGACCAATTCGTTCTATGCCGGCCTGAACGCGGGCGTGAACTTCGGTCTCTGGCGCCTGCATCAGCAGTCCTCCTACAGCTATTCGGACGGCGGCAATATCCGCTACTCGCGCTGGAACACTATCCGCGCTTACGCCGAGCGGCCCCTGCCGGGAATTGGCAGCAATCTCGTCGTCGGGCAGAGCTTCACGAGCGGCAACCTGCTGAGTTCGGTCGGCTATACCGGCATTCACATCGAAACCGACGAGCGTGCCCTGCCCGATTCGATGCAGGGTTATGCGCCCGTCGTGACCGGCATCGCGAATACGAATGCGCGTGTGGTCATCAGCCAGAATGGCAATGCGATCTACCAGACCACCGTCTCGCCAGGACCATTCAGGATTACTGATCTCAATCCGACCAGCTTTCAAGGCGACCTGACCGTTCAGGTGTTCGAAGCAAACGGACACGTGTCCACGTTTGTCGTGCCGTTCTCGGCCGTGCCGAACTCGCGGCGTGCAGGTGCGTCCCATTACAGCTTGACGCTTGGCAGGGTGCGCCAGATCAAGGGCGCAAATGCCATGTTCGCGGACCTGACCTACGAACGCGGCCTGACCAACAGCCTCACGCTCAACGGCGCCACCCGCCTGGCCAACGACTACCAGGCGCTGCTAGCGGGAGCGGTGTTCGCCACCCGCATCGGCGCGTTCGGCGTGAACGCGTCATGGTCGAACGCGCTCGACGTGCCCGGTCATCACACCAACGGCTGGCTCGGCTCCGTCACCTACAGCCATACGATCGCGGCAACGCAGACTACCTTCGCGCTCGCCGGTTACCGCTATTCGACGAGCGGCTATCGAGATTTCGTCGACGCGCTCGGCGCGCGCGCCGCCTTTGGAAGAGGCCAGGCCTGGTCATCGAGCACGTATCAGCAACGCAACCAGTTGACGGTCAACGTAAATCAGGACCTCAACAGCTACGGCTCGCTCTCGTTGTCGCTTGGCGTGAGCAACTACTACGGGGCCAGGTCACGCGATACGCAGTTTCAGATCAGCTACAACAACCGCTACCGTTCGTGGAGCTACAACCTGTCGTTCGTGCGCCAGCACACCGGGTCGCTCTATGCGACGTACGGGCCGGGCTTCTTCTCGGGCGAAAGCCAGACAGGCATGCAGACGGGCATCCAGTATCCGGCCTCGAACGCCTTCATGGCGACCGTATCGATTCCGCTCGGCGCCGGGCCGCGCACCGCTTCGCTCTCCGGCGGCGTCACGCTCGCCTCGAATTCGAGCAGCACGTATCAGACTTCGGTCTCCGGCATCGCCGACGAAGCCCAGACCTTCAGCTACGGCCTCACAGGCACGGCGCAGAGCGGCGGCGGCCAGCCCAGCATCAGCGGCAACGTCCAGAAGAACCTGCCGACAATCACAGTGGGGTCGAGCTACTCGCATGGCAACGGCTTCTGGCAGGTCGGCGCCACAGCGCGCGGGTCGGCGGTCGCGCACAGCGGCGGCGTCACCTTTGGGCCCTGGCTCTCCGACACCTTCGGCATCGTCGAGGCCAAAGGCGCCGAGGGCGCGGCGGTGCGCAACGGCCAGGGCGCGCAAGTGGATCGCAGGGGCTATGCGATCGTGCCTTCGCTCACGGCCTATCGCTACAACGACGTCGCGCTCGACAGCAAGGGCATTAGCGGCAACGCGGAGCTCACGGGCAACCCGTTGCGCGTCGCGCCCTATCCGGGCTCGGCCGTGCTGCTGCGCTTCTCGACCCTCACCGGCCACGCCGTGCTGATCCGCTCCACGCTGCCGGACGGCAACCCCCTGCCGCTTGGCGCCGACGTCCTGAACAGCGACGGCGCCACCATCGGCATGGTTGGCCAGGGCGGCCAGGTCTACGCGCGCGTGCCTTCGGACCGCGGCGTCGTCACCGTGAAGTGGAGCGAGCGGCACGACAGCCGGTGCGCGATTGCTTACGACTTGAGCGGGCAGGATCTAAAGGCCGCCCTGCTGAACCTGACGGCCGCCTGCACCCCCATTGAGGCGTCGGCCACGCCATGAGCAACGCCGCGCATAACGTGCGCATAACATGCGCAGACTCTGCGCAGACCGTGGGCGAACCCGGGCACGCAGCCCGGCGCCCGGCCGCTGCGCTCCGTCATCGACAGAGAATCCGACACAACAGACCCGCAAACAGGAGCGCCGCCCATGTCCGGCATATTCATCCGTTTTCGTGTACGCCAGTTCCTCGCGCATCGAACCAGCCGGCTGACGCTGCTCGCCTGCGTGCTCGGCATGGGCCTGCCCACATCGTCATGGGCGGTGTCCAAGTTGACGGGATGCTACAGGATCACGAGGCTCATAACGAACGTGGACAGCGCGTTCTATACCGATCCCGGCACGATTACGTCGAACTGGACAGGTGCGAGCGACACAGCGGGACAAGGTGCCTACCCGATGACCGTCACGATCAACACGCCGCCCTTCGTGCCCGACGGCACGTTGCTCGGCAGCGCGACTTCGCCGATCTATAACTTGGGGGCCAACGGCGTGGGCACCTATAGCCCCGAAATGGTCCTGTTCCGCTGCTCGCCCGAGGCCGCCACGGCCAATGGGCTGTACGAGTACTACGCGACGAACGGCGACAACGAACATGCGGGCAAGTGGGACGCGAGCGCGGACTCCGGCATTCCCGGCACCTACTACACCTATTACAAAGGCCTCATATCGCGCATCACGAACCTCGCGACGGGACGCTACAGTTCCCGCTACTGGGCCGCGCGGCAACTGACGGGCCTCGACAAGGACAGCCAGGGGTGGCTCCTCGTGAAAGCCAGAAACTTCAGCCAGTACAAGCTCGAATTCTTCCAGTGCAGCACCTGCACCGCACACTATTCCAGCACCTCCGCCAATCCCGGCTACTGGTCCCACACCCGACCGGTGGGTTATGTGGCATTCGTCGCGCCCAACTTCGGCGGCAGCGTACAGGTCGGCGCCGACAGCAGCACGGCATTTTCCGGGTTCCCCTTCAGATGGCCGGGAGCGATCGCCCCCTATCACACCGTCTATATCAGGCGAACGGCAACCTGCGCCGTGACCAATGTCACACCGGTCGTCTCCTTTCCCTTGATTACCGTGAGCGAGCTGAATCAGGGCCTCACCCGGCAGTTGCCCGTGACGATTCAGATGCGATGCCAGTCGGCGACCCCATCGGGCATGACCGCTTTCTCGAGCGGCACCGCGGCCAACCAGACCGCACTCGGCATCCTCGCGCAGCCGGCCAACGCACAGGCAGCGGTCAAGGCAGGACTCAAGACCACGGGCAGCGCCGTGACCTGGCTGCTCTCGGACAACTACGGCACGGATCCAACGGTTGCGACCGGCGTCGGCGTCGCCCTCACGAGACCAGGCGGCGGCGCGCTGAACTTCCTCACGAACCAGTATGTAACGATGGGCGGCGCGAAAGATGGCTGGGATCCGGTCCTGAACGACGCGACCTCGATCGGGTCGCCGGGCGTGGGATTGACTTCGTATTCTCGCAGCATCATCGCTACCTTCAAGGCCTTCGCGCCTGGAACGGTGCCCGTCACGCCCGGCAGATACAACGCCACCGCGCAGGTTATCGTCCGTGTCCAGTAAGCCCGAGCGCAACATGGGTTCCGCCTCGCTTTGCCGTATTCGCGGATGCGACTCAGGGCCGGGGGGCCGTCGTGTGCGGCCGGACGCCCGGCGGCCCCCGGCAGGCACCCTGCGCGTGCTCGCGGATGCCATCCGACGCGTCGCGCACGCCCTGCGCCCCCTCGCAGACATTCGCCAGCACCTCGCAAACACCCGGCGTCCCCTTCGCCTCGCCGGCCTCGCACTCGCGCACGCTATGCTGCTGGCCGCCACGCTGAGCCCGCCGGCTCGAGCGGGCGTGACGCCCGAAGCATCGCGCGTGGTATTTCCCGCTGGCGAGACCGAGCAATCGCTGCATGTCTTCAACGCCAACACCTGGCCCGTACTGGTCCAGGCATGGGTCGACGACGGCCGCATCGACGCCGTGCCCCAGGAATCGACCGCACCGTTCGTCACGCTGCCGCCGATTTTCCGCATGGCCGCGGGCGACCAGACCAGCCTGCGGATCATCTACTCCGGCGCGAACCTGCCGTCGGATCGCGAATCGCTGTTCTGGCTCAACCTGTACGAGATTCCGGGCTTGCTCAAGCATCAGCTCGACGATGCGCGGGCCGTCGTGGTCACGATGCGCACGCAGATCAAGGTCTTCATGCGCCCGGCCGGACTGCCCTACGGGCCGCGCGAACTGCCGAAGCGGCTCGCATTCTCGCTCGCGAAAGCCGCGGGCAAACTCACGCTCAGGATCGGTAACCCGACGCCTTACTACGCGACCCTCAGCGCGGTCCTCGTGAAGGCCGGCGGCCACTCGCAGCAAATCACGCCCGACATGGTCGCGCCGCTCTCCGAGTCGACGCTCGAACTCGACCAGTTCGATCAGTTCGATCAGTTCGATGCCCAGGCGGTCGAAAGCGCCGAAGTACTGTTCTCGCTGATCGACGACGACGGCACCCCTGTGATCGAGAGCGTCAAGGCCGAACTCGCGCCTTGATGGAAGCCGGATGCGCGGTTGCCCGCTTCAAGCGAAACCGGCCGACCAGCAGCCTATCCGCGTGCCTGCGACGACGCTTGCCAGATTGACAGCGATTTTCACAGCTTGTGGATATCGTCAGGATGACTTCAGAAACCGCACCCGGTTCCGTCTTCATTCCCCGACGCGAGGCTGCCAGGCGCCGCGTCAAGGCTGTCGTCTTCATCCTCTCTCGCGCCGCAAACGCCATTGGGCGCCTCAAAAGCCTTTCTCGCCAGGAAAGTACGCTTGAGGCTTGCTCAATTTTCGCGCAGACGAAAGTCACCCAGACTAGCCATCACACCCCGTCCGTAACGAATGCGCCGGGCGTGCCCAAACCGCGGTCCAATGCGCGGCACCAGAAAACCGGAGACAGCATGAAAACCCATCCCCTGGACCTCGGCGGCAGTGTGCCGGGCGAGGCCCCGCGACACCCGCCAGCCGCCGAAGCCCCGTACCGCCCCTCCCATGACGTCACGTTCAGCAGCTTCATGGACGACATGCCAGTGGGCGCGTTGCACCGGTTCGTGGTGTGGGTCATCGGCATCGGCCTCTTCTTCGACATGTACGAGATCTTCCTCGTCAGTTCGGTCGGCGCTGCGCTGCAGAACGAATACGGGCTCGATGCGCACAGCCTCGCGTTCAAGCTCCTGCTGGCCTCGGCCTTCGTCGGCATGTTCTTCGGCTCGCTCTGCCTCGGCAGTCTCGCCGACCGCATCGGCCGGCGGCGCGCTTTCCTCTTCACGCTCGCCTGGTACAGCGCGTTTTCGCTGATCGCCGCGTTCTCCGTGGACGCCACCATGCTCGTGATCTGCCGCTTCCTCACGGGGGTGGGCGTCGGCGCGATCTATCCCGTGGCCGATAGCTTTCTTTCGGAAATCCTGCCGAAGGAGCGCCGCGGCCGGCTGGCCGCCTGGGCCTATACCACTTCGTATGTCGCGGTGCCGTTCGTCGGTTTCCTCGCGGTGTGGCTCAATCCGTTGCATCTGGGCGGCATTGCGGGGTGGCGCATCATTCTCGCCATCGGCAGCCTCGGAGCGGTATTCGTGCTGGCCGTCCAGCATCGCCTGCCCGAGAGCCCGCGCTGGCTGCTGGCGCAAGGCCGCTCCGACGAAGCCCATGCCATGCTGCGCCGCTTCGCCGAAAGCGCCGGCGTACACATGCCGCAGCGCTTCGCCGGGGCGCAAGTGCATCGACACCCCCTGCGGTTGAGCGAACGTATCGCCCTGCTGCGTCGCGCGCCTTATGACAAGCGTTATCTGATGCTCGTCGTCTTTCACCTGTTCCAGGGCTTCGGCTATTACGGCTTCGGCACGCTCGCCGGCGTGGTCGTGAAAAGCCGCGGCATCGACGTAACGGGCAGCACGCTCTTCGTCGCCCTCTCTTTCCTCGGCTATCCGATCGGCTCTCTGCTCTCGGTGCCGCTCCTCAGCTGGATCGAGCGCCGCACGCTCGTGATCGCCTCGCTGATCTCGATTGCGATCTTCGGTCTCGGCTTTGCCTATTCGGATCATCCGGCAATGATCGTCTGCTTCGGCCTACTGACTACTTGTGCTTCGAATGTATTCAGCAATGCCTATCACGTTTATCAGGCGGAGATCTTTCCGGCCAGCGTACGCTCGACCGCCATCGGCAGCACCTATTCGCTATCGCGCATCGTCAGCAGCGCGCTGCCGTTCATTCTGCTGCCGGTGCTCACCCAGCATGGCCCGCTCGCGATGTTCGGTGTGATTTCGGGCGCACTCGCTATCGTGGCCGTCACGTTGCGTGCGCTCGGCCCGCTCACTACGCGGCGCAGCCAGGACGAAATCAATCCGGTCTGATCGATCTCGCCGCCAACCATCGACTACCGGGGCAGCCGCCGCTACAGGCGGCCTGCCCCGGTTCTCATTGCGCCGCGCGCGCCGACATGTAGTCGAACAGGCTCACGATATCGGAGCTCGGCTGGCTGCCGGCCTTCACCCCTACCCAGAGCGTGCGTGTCGCCCATGCGTCCGCCAGCTTCACCTTGACGACGCCAGCCTTGCCGCGATCGTCGCTCACGGCGTCGCGCGGCAGGATGCCGATGCCGAGCCCCGCTTCGATCATGCGGAACACACCGTCGAAGTTCGAGGCCTGGATACGCAGCTTCAATGATCGTTCGATGGCGAACGCCGCGTCGGTCATGCGCGCGAGCAGCGAGCTGCCGTCGCTCAAGCCCACGTAGTCTTCGTCGAGCGTATCCGCGAAGCGGATCACGTCGAGGTGCGCGAAGCGGTGACCGCGCGGCACGAGCAGCACGAGTTCGTCGCGGCGATAGAGCCGCCGCTCGATGCCTGGCGCCGGAACGTTGTCGGCGAACACGCCGAGGTCGGCCTTGCCCGATCCGAGCGCCTCGACGATCTCGTGGCTCAACCGTTCTTCGAGGCTGACCTTGATGCCCGGATGCTCACTGAGAAAGCGCGCGAGGTCGACGGGCAGGAACTGCACGATCGCCGACGTGTTCGCCCACATGCGCACGTGTCCGCGCACGCCGGCGGCGTAGTCGCTCATTTCGGTCGCCATGCGGTTCACCTGATCGACAACGCGCGTTGCGTGCTCCAGCAGCGCGTGCCCCGCGGGCGTGAGATCCACGCCGCGCGCGCGGCGGATGAACAAGGCGCAGTCGGTCACGCTCTCGAGCTCGGCAATGCGCTTGCTGACCGCCGAAAGCGTGAGCTGGCCATGCTCGGCTGCCTTCGTGAGGCTGCCGTGCTCCGCAACGAGCAGGAATACCCGCAGCGACTGCAGATCGAAATGAAGAGGATTGACCATGATGGATGAGCAGGAAGCGATGCCGGCGCGAAAAACGATTGTCCTGCATCGCGCGCCATGGCGGAAGCCCACGACGCGAAGCAGCGAAGTGGCGATGCGGCGATGCGCACGTTGCTCGCTGCCGTGAAGATAGGGGAACGGAGGAGCGGACGTGCTGCGATGCACGTCCGCTTGCCAGCCATGCAGGCCGGCATGCTCGCCGCCGTCCGGCGCCCCCCGGTTCGACGGCGAAACAGGCAAGACGGGTACGACAACGGGCGTGAGCGCCATTCCCGCGTCGGAACCCCGGCCTAAATCAGCTCGGAAATCTCGATGAGGTTCAAATCCGGGTCGCGCACATAAACCGAGCGAATCTTCTGCGTTGCGCCCGTCCGCTCGACCGGCCCCTCGACGATCGGCCACTTCATGGCCTCGAGATGCGCGATCACGGCGTCGAGCGGCACCGCCGCGATGAAGCACAGGTCGAGCGCACCCGGCACCGGCACATGCGCCTTCGGCTCGAACTCCGAGCCTCGCACATGCAGATTGATCTTCTGGTTGCCGAAGCGAAACGCGAGCCGGCCTGCGCCAAAGGTCTCCAGTTGCATCTGCAACACTTGCGTGTAGAAGTGCTTCGTCGCCTCGGGGTCCACGCAGGTCAACACCAGATGGTCGAGGTGGTCGATCAATGCCATGCAAAGCTCCTTGTCATGAGAATGCCCGTTGCCCGGACTTGTCTTGCGCCTGCTCCGGAACCGGGTGCAGGTCGAGGCGGCGGCCGGCCTTGAGAATCTGGCTCGGTACGTCGTGGCCGATCAAGCCGGGCAGAAGCGCCGCGGCGTCGAGCACGGCCGCGAGATTGACGCCCGTGTCGTAGCCGTCGAGTTCGAGCATGTGCACGAGCTCTTCGGTACAAACGTTGCCCGTCGCGCCAGGCGCATAAGGGCAGCCACCCAGGCCGCCGAGCGAGGCGTCGAAGCGCACGATGCCCGCATCGAGCGCCGCGAGCGTGTTCGCGAGCGCCATGCCGCGCGTGTTGTGAAAATGCAGCGTGAGCTCGAGCGCGCCGAACGCCTGCGCCGCGCGTTCGCACAGCGCGCGAACCTGCGCGGGATGCGCCATGCCGGTCGTGTCGCAGAGCGTGATGCCCTGCACGCCCAGTTGCTCGAACCGCTGCATCCAGCCCAGCACACCCTCCAGCGGCACGTCGCCTTCCATCGGGCAGCCCATCGCCGTGGAGAGCGAAACGTTGATCGCCACGCCCGTGCCGCGCACCGCGTCGATCACGTCGCGCAACTGCGCGAAGGATTGCTCGCGCGTCATGCGCAGATTGGCGCGATTGTGGCTCTCGCTCACCGACATCACGAGGTTCACTTCATCCACGTTGCACGAAAGCGCACGCTCGGCGCCGCGTACGTTGGGCACGAGCACCGTGTAGACGACACCCGGCACGCGCACGATGCCGTGCATCACCGCCTCCGCGTCGCGCAGCGCGGGAATCGCCTTGGGCGAGGTGAACGAAGTCACCTCGATTTTCGCGTAGCCGCATGCGCTGAGGCGGTCGATCAATGCGATCTTGTCGTCGGTGTCGATGAAGGCGGCTTCGTTCTGGAAACCGTCACGCGTCGCCACTTCGTTGATGTACAGCCGCTTGCCCCGGATGTCTTCCCTGTTGCTTGTCGTCATCTTGCCGATCTCCTTTCAGATCACGCCGCGCGCACGCCATGCTTCGCGCGTCGCAGCATCTATGCCTATCGATTCCAGCACCGTGTCGGTATGCTCGCCGAGCGTCGGCGCGCTGTGCTCGATCTTGCCGGGCGTGCCGCAAAGCTTCGGCACGATGCCCGGCACCTGCACCGCCGTGCCGTCGGGCAAGGCGTCTTCGACGATCATCTCGCGCGCGTGGTAGTGCGGATCGGCCGCGATGTCCGCGACATCGTAGATGCGCCCCGCAGGAATGCGGGCTTCGTTGAGCCCCGCGAGCACCGCGTCGAGCGTGTGGCGCGCGGTCCATTCGCTGATGGCGGCATCGATACGCTCGACCTGCGCGACACGCCCGTCGTTCTGCGCGAGCGCGGGATCATTGCCGAGGTCCGGGCGCCCGATCAGTTCCATCAGTCGACGAAAGATGCTGTCGCCGTTGCCCGCGATCAGCGCGTACTTGCCGTCGCTGCACCGGTAGGCGTTGCTCGGCGCGATGCCCGGCAGACTGCTGCCCGCCGGCTGGCGCACGGCGCCGAACACCGAATATTCGGGCAGCAGGCTCTCCATCATGTTGAAGACGGATTCGTAGAGCGCGACGTCGACGACCTGCCCCTTGCCGCCCTGCTGCTCGCGATGTCGCAGCGCCAGCAGCACGCCGATCACGCCGTGCAACGCCGAGAGCGAGTCGCCGATCGAGATGCCGACGCGCACCGGCGTACGCCCGGGCTCGCCGCTCAGGTGGCGCAGGCCGCCCATCGCCTCCGCGACCACGCCGAAGCCGGGCCGGTCGCGATACGGCCCCGTCTGCCCGTAGCCCGAGACGCGCAGCATGATGAGGCCGGGATTGATCGCGCTGAGCTCGTCCCAGCCGAGGCCCCAGCCTTCGAGCGTGCCGGGGCGGAAATTCTCGATCAGCACGTCGGTTTGCGCTACGAGACGGCGAATCACGTCCTGCCCTTCGGGCGTGCGCAGATCGAGCGTGACCGACTCCTTGTTGCGCGACTGGGAGGCCCACCACACCGATGTGCCGTCGTGCAGCAAACGCCATTTACGCAGCGGATCGCCGACGCCCGGCGGCTCCACCTTGATCACGCTCGCGCCGAATTCGGCGAGCATGCGGCCCGCGAACGGGCCCGCAATGAGCTGTCCGAGTTCCAGAACGCGGATTCCTTCGAGTGGTCGTGGCATGGCTGTGTCCCCTGGCTGTTGCGACTATGAACAGCATCATGAACCCGCCCGCCCGCTTTGATAATCGATGCTTGCTCAATCTGGCTTGAGCAAATGGAAAGGGTGCGCGATTGCTCACCCGGTTGAAGCGTTTCCCGCGTCGCGTGGCCTGGGCTGCGCGTTTCCTCACCGGAAAGTCAGCTGGCGCAATGCGCAATCCACGCTCATGCGCGGCAAGGGACAATGAACGGACAGACCCTTTTTCGCTCAAGGCTCGCACCATGCATGTCGTCTTTCTCGATCGCGCGACCCTCGCGCCCCAAACGCAGCTTCGCCCGCTGCCTTTCGAACACACGCTGGAAACGTTCGATCACACGGCACCCAACGAAGTCGCTTCCCGCATACGTAACGCGCACATCGTCATCACGAACAAAGTGCGCCTCACCGCCAAAGCGGTGGACGGCGCGGCGCGCCTGCGCATGGTCGCCATTGCCGCCACGGGCACGGATAACGTCGATCTACGCGCCTGCGAGGCGCGCGGCGTTGTGGTGAGCAACGTGCGCGACTATGCCGGCCACAGCGTGCCGGAGCATACGTTCGCGTTGATATTCGCACTGCGTCGCAGCCTGCTCGCATACCGCGACGCCGTGCGAGCGGGCCGTTGGCTCGAATCGCGGCAGTTCTGCTTTTTTGATTTTCCGATCCACGATCTCGCCGGATCGACGCTCGGCATCATCGGAGACGGCGCGTTGGGGCGCGCGGTGGCGCAAATGGGACGCGCCCTGGGGCTGCGCATCCTCTTCGCGGCGCGCAAGACGCGCAGCGATGCGCAAGCGGGCTACGTGCCGCTCGATACGCTGCTCGAACACAGCGACATCATCACGCTGCACTGTCCGCTCACGGCGGAAACACGGCATCTGATCGACGGCACGGCGTTCGCGCGCATGAAGCGGCGGCCCTTGCTCATCAATACGGCGCGTGGGGGACTCGTGGACGAAGCGGCGCTCGTCGAGGCGCTCCGGTCCGGTGTGATTTCAGGCGCAGGATTCGATGTCACGACGCAGGAACCGCTCCCTGCCGATCATCCGTTCCAGGCCATCCTCTCGCACCCGGCATTCATTCTCACACCCCACGTTGCGTGGGCGAGCAACGAAGCCATGCAGGCACTCGCGGATCAACTCGTGGAGAATATCGCGGCATTTTATGAGGGTCGGCCACGAAATGTCGTGGCTGCGGTTGCAACTGCGGTTGTGACTGAGGCGATCACCGGGATCCCCACTTCAACCGTGACTGCGCGTTGAGCGCAGAGCGCGGCAGCCGCGTGAAGGCTGCCTGCGCACGAACCATCAAGCCAGTTCGGGCTGTTTTGCGTGCCACTCGTCGACGGCTTGCTTTGCCGTTTGTTCGACCATGCTGAGCGCCATCAGCACATCGATCTTCAGTTTGGGAATCGCAAGCTCGACGCAAGGCAGCTTCGCCTCTTGAGCTTGTGCTTCGATTCCTTCCACAACTGCGCGGCACAGCCATTGCGTGTCCGTCGCATCTGCTTTCGCATCGACAGTGACTCGAAAGCCACGATATTCGACTGCCATACACTCTCCCGAAACCTGACAAAACGTAATTCTCGCCCCGCCGGCCGGCGGTGAGGGGCCGACTATATCACCACTTGCGAACGCGTTCAGCGAGCTCCGCGCGCGGCTTCGAAACAGGCCGCACAAAAGCGCCGCGCCCGCATTCACGCCCTGTTTTAGCGGGCGATTCTGCGGGCGCGGCATCAAGCAACTCGATCAGGACTTCGGATTATCAGCTGGCGAGCGAGGCCTGCATCGCAGACCGCCGCATCGTTCGCCAGCCTACGATCGCGAGCGAAATACCCGAGATCACGGCGGCAAGCGAAACGTAATAAGCCGGCGCGAGCGTATCGCCGGTCACGTGGATCAGCAGTTCGGCAATGGTCGGCGCAAAACCGCCGAAGAGCGTCACTCCCAGGCTATAGGCGATCGAGAGCCCAGCCGAGCGTACGCGCACGGGAAAGATCTCCGACATCAACGCGGGCATCGGGCCCGAATACGCGGCCTTGAACACGCCTGCCGCACCTTGCAGCACGAGCAGCCAGCCGAGCGTGGGATGGCGCTGCAGCATCGCGAACATCGGATAGGTGAGCGAAGCAAGCAGAACCGACGTGGTCAGCATGATGCGCACGCGGCCGATGCGATCCGAGAGCGCGCCCATCACCGGCGAGAGCGCGAACTGCAGCCCGCCGTTGAGCACGACCACGCCGAACGAAGTGGCCGCGGCCATATGGAGCTGCTTCACCGCGTACATCGGCATGTAGAGCTGCAAGATGTACACACCGACGGTCGATTGCGCCACGATGCCCACCGCGAGCACCAGGTTGGCCCATTGGCGCGTGAGGCGCGGCTCATTCGTTGCCTGCGCATCTTGTTGCACCCGCGCTTGCTGGTTCGCGACGAACTCCGGCGTCTCGTCCAGATGCGAGCGAATGTAGTAGCCCACGGGCCCGAGCAGGAGTCCGAAGAAGAACGGCACGCGCCAGCCCCATGCCTGCAGTTCCGCGGGCGGGAGCCACCACGCGAGCAACGACCCAAACGAAGCCGCGAGAATCGCGGCCGCGCCCTGGCTCGCGAACTGCCAGCTTGCGTAGTAGCCGCGCCTTGCGGGGCTATGCTCGACCATGAACGCCGTCGCGCTGCCGAACTCGCCCCCCACCGCGAAGCCTTGCACGAGGCGCGCGAGCAGGATCAGCAGCGGCGCCGCAATGCCGATGGACGCATAAGGCGGCATGAACGCCATCGCCAGCGTGCCTGCCATCATGAGCGCGATGGCGAGCGTGAGCGCCGCCTTGCGCCCCTTGCGGTCGCCGTAGATGCCGAGCACGATCGCGCCGAGCGGACGCATCAGGAAGGAAATGCCGAAGGTGCCCACGGCAAGCAGCGTGGAAAGCCACTCGTCGTGCACGGGGAAGAATTGCTTCGCGATGATCGGCGCGAAGTAGCCGTATACGAGGAAGTCGAACCACTCGAGCGCGTTGCCGATCGACGAGGAGAAGACGATGCGGCGCACCATGGCGCGGCTGAGCGGCGCTCGGGGCGGCGACGCCTCTGCGGCCCGCGGGCCGCCCGAACCTGATGACCGGGTTTCCATCTCAGTCCCCTCCACTTTCATTTGGTGTACTCATCGATTGCCATCCACCGAGTGGAATACTTCCCGCTCCCGGTGAGACACGGAACGCGGCGCCTCGCGCGAGGTGCGCCGCGACATGTGCCATTCGTGGCCTAGAAGCCCGCTGCGAGTCCGTCGCGCCGCGTGTCGCTCGCAGCCACGTAACCGCGCTCGGGATCGTTGCGATCGAGCTTCCAGATGAACTGGCCCGAGCCGAAGTCCATGTACGGATCGTCGATGCCCTTGATCTCGTGGCCGAGACCCTCCAGCGCGCGTGCCGTCTGCGCGTCGAAGGTGGACTCGATATCGAGCGTGAAATCGCGGTTGACCTTCCAGCGCGGCGCATCGCACGCAGCCTGCGGCTGCTGGCCATAGTCGAGCATGCGGACGACCGACTGCAGATGCCCTTGCGGCTGCATGTCGCCGCCCATCACGCCGAAGCTCATCACCGCCTCCTGGCGGCCGTCCACCTGCTGCGTGAGGAAAGCGGGAATGATGGTGTGGAACGGGCGCTTGCCGCCCTCCACGACGTTCGGTGAGGCCGGGTCCATCGAGAAGCCGCAACCGCGGTTCTGCAGCGCGATGCCCGTGCCCGGCACGACCACGCCCGAGCCGAAGCCCATGTAGTTCGACTGGATGAAGCTCACCATCATGCCGCGCTCGTCCACGGCGGAGAGATAGATCGTGCCGCCCGAGCGCGGCATGCCGAAGTCGAAATGCGTCGCGCGCTTCGGATCGATCAGCTTCGCGCGCTCCTTCAGGTAGGCGTCGTCGAGCATCTGCTCGGGCGTCACTTCCATCGAACGCGGATCGGCGACATAGCGATAGACATCGGCGAACGCGAGCTTCATCGCCTCGATCTGCAGATGCTGCGACTCGACGCTGTCGAGCGCGAGCGAACCGATGTCGAACTGTTCGAGAATGCCGAGCGCGATCAGCGCCGCAATGCCCTGCCCGTTCGGCGGGATCTCGTGAACGGTGTAGCCGCGATAGTCCTTGCCGATAGGCTCGACCCATTCGGGGCGATAGTTGCGCAGATCGTCGAACGTGAGCGCGGCGCCGCCTTCACGCGCAAACGCGGCGATGCGTTCGGCGAGTTCGCCTTCGTAGTAGTCGCGCGGGCCGCGTTCGGCGAGCCGGCGCAGCGTGGCGGCGTGGCCAGGCAGGCACACGCGCTCGCTCACTTCGGGCGCCCGGCCGCGCGGCATGAAAGTTTCGGCAAAGCCCGGCTGGTTGTGCAGCTCGGGAATTGCGGCCTGCCACTTGCGCGTGACGATGCTCGCCACCGCGTGGCCGCGCTCGGCGATTTCGATGGCCGGCTCCATGAGGTCCGCGAACGGCAGCGAGCCGAACTTCGCGTGCAGCGCCTCCCAGCCGGCGATCACGCCGGGCACGGTCACCGTGTCCCAGCCGCGCTTGGGCTGCTGCGCGAGGCCGTTTTCCTCGCCGTATTTGCGACGGAAGTAATCGACGCTCCATGCCACCGGCGCCGGACCCGATGCGTTCAAGCCGTGCAGCTTCGCGCCGTCCCAGACGAGCGCAAAGCAGTCGCTGCCCAAGCCATTCGATACCGGCTCGACCACCGTGATCGCTGCCGCAGCGGCAATCGCGGCGTCGATGGCGTTGCCGCCCTTCCAGAGCATGCGCAACCCCGCCTGCGCGGCGAGGGGATGCGAAGTCGAAACGATGTTGCGGGCGAACACCGGCAGACGCGGTGTCGGATACGGGTTTTGCCAGTTGAAGCGCGTCATGGAAGTCCAGGCTCCGGTAATGAGTGAAAGCGCGGCCGCCGTTGCGCCGCGCCGCAAGCCGCACGTGCTCGCTGCTCGCGCGGCCCATGCCGATTCATCGATTATCTTGAAGGACCAGGCAAAAAAATATTAATATTTTATTGTTGATACTCAAGATTTTCTTACATGTTGACTCTACGCATGCTGCGCACCTTGCAGGCCGTCGCGCGCAGCGGTTCGTTCGCCACGGCGGCCGAGAAGACCGCGCTCACGCAGGCGGCCGTGAGCCTGCAGATGCGCGGGCTCGAAGAGGCGCTGGGGCGGCAGATCTTCGACCGCCGCGCCCGCCAGGTCGCGCTCACGCGCGAAGGCCGCGAGATCTGCGCGAAGGTCGAGCATATTCTCGCGCTGATCGACGAGTTGCCGGCCAGTGCGGGCGATACGATGCGCGGCTCGGTCATCATCGGCGCGGTGGTATCGGTGATCGGCGCGCTTTCGCTCGCCGTTGCGCATCTGAAAACCGGCCACCCGGAGCTAGAGGTGCGCCTGACCTCCGCCCGCTCGAACGAGCTTGCGCGCATGGTGGAAGACGGCGACGTCGATCTCGCGGTGGTGGTCGGCAGCGCCGATGGTTCGCTGCATGAAACGCTCGCCTGGACGCCGCTCTACGAGGAACCGCTGATGCTCGTGACGAGCCGCGCGACGCCGGGCGACGACGCACGCCGCATCCTGCGCGAGCGTGGCTTCCTGCGCTTCGACCGGCGCGTGCCGACCGGGGTCGTGATCGACCGCGCGCTTGCCGAGCTCGCCATCGAGCCGCTCGAGTACCTGGAGCTGAATTCGATCGAAACGATCGTCTCGCTGGTGCGCAACGACGTGGGTGTCAGCGTGCTGCCCGTGCTGCAGGGTGGCAATTGGAAGAGCGATCCGAATTTGCGGCTCGTGCCGCTACCTGGGCCGCCGTTTATCCGCGAGGTGGGTATGATCCACCGGAAAGTGCACAAGCAGAGCTTGCTGACACAGACGATTGCAGAGATGTTGCGAAGGTGAGGGGTTGTGTTGATGCGGGCTTGCGTCGAGCACATTGCGCAAAAAATACAAACGGCTCTGGATCTCACGATCCAGAGCCGTTGTGCATGTGCTTATTGAATGAACCAGCAGCCTCAAGCCGCCGCTTCGTTCATCACCTTTATCGCCTCGAGCGCCCCGCCCACCATCTCACGCAGCACGGGCTGAACCTTCTCCGCGAGCGCGGGAACGTAATCGAATGGCGCCGTTTCGTTCATGTACACCGACTGGCACATCTCGAGCTGGATTGCATGCACGCCATCCTGCGGCGCACCGAAATGACGCGTGATATAGCCACCCTTGAAGCGGCCATTCGCGATCCAGGTATAACCGCTCGCCGCCGCCGCGCGTTCCGCACGCGCCTGTGCCTCTGCGCTCGTCGTGCGTCCGTCCTGGGTGCCGATGTTCAGGTCGGGCAGCTTGTCGTCGAACAGCCGCGGCAGCACGCTTGCGATCGAATGCGCCTCCCACAGCAGCACGTTCGCGTGCGCCGCGCGCAGGCGTTTCAACTCGGCGCCGAGCGTGTCGTGATAGGGCTGCCAGAACGTCTGCACGCGACGCTGCCGTTCCGCCGCATCGGGCGCACAACCTTCGCGATAGAGCGGTTCGCCGCGAAACGTTTCGGTCGGGCACAGCGACGTGGTGGTCTGGCCGGGATACAGGCTCTCGTCGTTCGGCGGACGGTTCAGGTCGATCACATAGCGCGAGACGCGCGCACCGAGCACGGTCGCGCCCAGCTCCTTCGCGAATGCGTAGAGGCGGTCGAGATGCCAGTCCGTATCGGCGACAGTCAGGGCGACGTCCGTGTACTGGCCACGCATCGCCGCGGGAATATGCGTGCCCAGATGCGGAATCGAAATGATGAGCGGAGCCGTGCCGCGTTCCAGTGAAAAGATTTCGGTCATGGGAAAATAGTCTCGTGAGTGGCGCGGGGGATCAAGCCTCGGCCAGCAGTCTGGCGAGCGTTGCACGATAGTCGGCGTAGAGGCGTGCCTCGTCGCGATGGCGTCGTCCTTCCACGACTTTCTCGCCGCCCGCATACACGTCGAGCACCGGCGTTTCGCCATGTTCGCAGAACACGACCGACGACAGCCACGTGAGCGGCTTCTGCTCCGCCAGGTTCGGATGTCGAGCGTCGAGCACGATCCAGTCCGCGCGTGCGCCCTCCCTCAATGCGCCCACCTTGCGCCCCGTCGCGGTTGCGCCTCCGGCGAGTGCCGCGTCGAAAAGTCGGTCGGCGACCTGCGCGCGATGCGGCGCGGCCAGCACGTTGCGTTCGCGTCGCGCGAGCCGTTGGCCATATTCGAGCAAGCGCAACTCCGCGCGCCAATCCACGCCGATATGGCTGTCCGAACCCACGCCAAAAGCTCCGCCCGCGTCGAGATAGTCGCGCGCCGGGAAAATGCCGTCGCCCAGATTCGCTTCGGTCGTCAGGCACAGGCCCGCAATCGCACCGCTCTTCGCGAGCGCGGCCGTCTCCTGCGCATCGACATGCGTGGCATGCACGAGGCACCAGCGAGCGTTCACGTCGAAGCGGTCGAGCAGCCATTGCACGGGCCGCGCACCTTCGGTCCCGATGCAGGCCTCGACCTCGGCCGTTTGCTCTGCGATGTGAATATGCACGGGAGCGCCGGGTAGCCCGCTATCGAGACCTTCGAGCAGTGCACGCAGCGAGTCCTGCGAAACCGCGCGCAGCGAATGCGGCGCGACGCCATAGCGCAACGCACCATGTTCGGGCTGCCACGCACGCAACGCCTCGACGATACCGAGCAACTGCTCCGGCGTATTGATGAAGCGGCGCTGGTCCTCGCGCGGCGCGCGCGCACCGAAGCCGCTGTACTGATAGAGCACGGGCAGCATCGTCATGCCGATGCCCGTTACCCCCGCCGCGTCGACCACGCGCTGCGCCAGTTCGGCGGGGCTCGGGTAACGCTGGCCATCCTGCGCGTGATGCACGTAGTGGAATTCGCAAACCGACGTGTAGCCCGCCTTGAGCATCTCGACATAGAGCCAGCGTGCGATCGCGCCGAGGTCGTCGGGCGTGATGCGCGCGGCAAAGCGGTACATCAGGTCGCGCCAGCTCCAGAAGCTGTCCGTGGGGTTCGCGCGGTATTCGGTGAGACCTGCCATCGCGCGCTGGAACGCGTGCGAATGAAGGTTAGGCATCCCAGGCGTGATCGGACCTGCCGCGCTCCCGACGCCTTGTGGCGCCTGCGCGAGATCGGGCGTCACGCGTCGCAGCGTGCCCGTTGCGTCCCATTCGAGCAGCACGTTGCGGCGCCAGCCGTCGGGAAGGTACGCGTGCTCCGCGAAGAGCGCACGTGAAGCCGGATTCTTTTCGATGGTGTGATTCATGCGTCAAGACCACGCTTAAAAACGGTTTTGCCGCCGCGCACCACGCGTGCGCAAAGCGGGCGGCCGATCCAGTAGGCAAGTTCCGCGAGCGACTGCACCGGCCACACGGCAAAGTCCGCGGGGCGGCCAACGGCGAGCGTGCCATGACGCTCCACATCGCCGAATGCCTGCGCGGCATGCCGCGTCACGCCCTGCAATACCTCGGGCACGGTCATGCGAAACAGCGTGGTCGCCATGTTCATCATGAGCAGCAGCGACGTAGCGGGCGACGTACCCGGATTGCTGTCGGTCGAAATGGCGATCGGCACTTCGTAGCGCCGCAGCAGATCGAGCGGCGGCAGTTGCGTTTCGCGGATGAAGTAATACGCGCCCGGCAGCAGCACGGCCACCGTGCCGGCGTCCTTCATGGCGGCAACGCCCGCTTCGTCGAGAAACTCCAGATGGTCGGCCGACAAGGCGCCGTGACGCGCCGCGAGCGCCGCGCCACCGCTGTTGGAGAGCTGCTCGGCGTGCATCTTGACCGCGAGCTTGCGCCGCGCGGCGGCCTCGAACACGCGCTCGCTCTGCGCGAGCGAAAAGCCGATTCGTTCGCAGAACACATCGACGGCATCGACGAGTCCTTCGTCGGCGAGCGCGGGGAGCATGCGCTCGCACACTTCGTCGATATAGTCGTCGGCGCGGCCTGCGAATTCGGGTGGCAACGCGTGCGCACCGAGGAAGGTCGTGCGCACCGTGACCGGATAGCGCTCGCCCAGCAGCCGCGCAACGCGAAGCATCTTGCGTTCCGACGCGAGATCGAGGCCATAGCCCGATTTGATCTCGACGGCCGTTACGCCCTCGGCCAGCAACGCTTCCAGACGCGCCGCCGACTGCGCGAGCAGCGAAGCTTCGTCGGCAGCGCGTGTGGCGCGCACCGTCGACACGATGCCGCCACCCTGCCGCGCGATCTCTTCGTAGCTCACGCCAGCCAGACGCTGCGCGAATTCATCGGCGCGCTGGCCGCCGTAGACAAGGTGCGTATGGCAATCGACGAGGCCAGGCGTCACCCAGGCGCCCCCCAGGTCCTCGCGCGGCCATTCGGCGAATTGCGGCGGCAGCTCGGCCACAGCGCCGAGCCATGCGATCTTGCCGTCTTCCACGGCGATTGCCGCGCTTTCGACGGTATGGCCCGGATCGCCATTCGGGCACAGCTTCAGGTTCTGCCAAAGAGTGCGTTTCATTGGGTCTGCACGGCACCGTGCGATGCCGTGTCCGTAGTGTCTTGCTGCAGCACGTCCAGCGCGACGGCAAGCAACGCGCCAGCGCCGTGCGTCTCGATTTGCACCGGGCAGTGAGCGTCGAGCGTATCGATGCGCAGCGTATCGCCCGTCTCGAGACGGACATGGCGATCGCCGTCTACGCGCACGTCAAGCTCGCCTTGCGCGCAATACAGCAGCGCCGTTTGCGCCTGTATCCTGCGCCGCTGGTTTTCGCGCCACACTTCGAGCGTGCCGCGCGCCGCGCCACGACGCACCATGAGATTGAAGTCGCGCGTGGGGCCATTCACGAGGCGTGCTTCGATTTGCGCTTCACCCGCAAAGTGCGCCACGTCGAGCGGCTGCGTGAGCGCGTGCATGATGCCCGCCTCGTCGAGCAGCATGCCCGCCCCTTCGAGCAGCACCAGCGTGCGATCCACGCCCTCGAAGCGCGAGAAGGGCCCCGCCTGCGCGACATCGGCCACGCTCACGCGCCACGCGAACGTGTCGAGCGACGCGGCCACCTGGGAGTGCGGCTGTGATGCTCCTGCGGCCAATGCAGCCACCGCAATCTCGCGCGTGACGCCGCCGCCGTTCTTCCACGGCGACGCCACGAGCGCCGCACCGCGCAGCAACGTGAGTCCGGCTGCGTGCACTGCCTTCGCGCCGCTCATCGGCCCAGCATCGGCAGCTTGAGCCCCGCCTCGCGCGCGGTCTGCTGCGCGAGTTCGTAACCGGCGTCCGCGTGGCGCATCACGCCCGTGGCCGGATCGTTGAGCAGCACGCGGCCAAGCCGCTCGTGCGCCGCCTGTGTGCCGTCCGCCACGATCACCACGCCCGAG
>NZ_DATJWR010000280.1:0-14478 GCF_035501035.1 Paraburkholderia sp. | reverse complement strand
AACTGCGCAACGTGCTGGAGCGGACAAGCCTTCTGGCCGACGACGGTGTAATTCGGCCCGACCAGTTGTTAGTCATGTGTAGCTGATCCAAGCGACTGATAGATCGACGAACCGCCGTTCTCCGCCATCAGCAGACCTGTGTAGTCCGCTCGACGTTCGTCACGGATGCGCGCAAGCGCGCCCAGGCGGCCTGGGCAGTCGGCCTTCTCTGTCTGCTCGCGCTCGTGCTCGTGGTCGTGCACGCCAGTTCGCTCGA
Source organism: Paraburkholderia sp. (assembly GCF_035501035.1). Taxonomy (GTDB): domain Bacteria; phylum Pseudomonadota; class Gammaproteobacteria; order Burkholderiales; family Burkholderiaceae; genus Paraburkholderia. The sequence continues at coordinate 14,222 of NZ_DATJWR010000280.1, read as the reverse complement.
ACGCAGCCTCGCGCTCGCTCGCGCAGCGCGCCCCGGCTGGCTGCTGATCGCGCTCGCGGCCCAGGTCGCGACCTACGTGAGCGCCGCGCTCGTCTGGCGCGAACCGCTTCAGGATTCGGGCTATGCGCTGCCGGTGCGCGTGCTCGTACGCCTTGGCATCATCAAGATCTTTCGTTTTGTCTCACGCACGGCAAGTTGACAACGCCCTGCTGTCGCCAGGGTCCCGCCGCCGCTGCGCGCGGTCGCCGCCGGCATCAAAAACCCAGCTGCCCCAAGCCAGGTAATTCGCCGCGCCCTGAGAGAAGCGATTCACGGGCCATTCTCGAGGCCGCCATACCTCGCGTTCACCGAACTCTTCTGATCGCTTCCAGCCGAACGGCACTGATTGAGGTAATCGCCGCGCGCGCGAGAGGTGCCGCCCAGATCGAAATGGCCGTGGTGATAGCGCACGATGGAAAAGTAGTCCGCCTCGTACTGGCGGCAGTCTCGCCCGCCATTGGCGCCCTGCATCAGTCCGGCAAGACAGAGCACCGCGCCGCACGCGTTCTGGTTGTCGTCGTCGGCCCGCGCCGGCGTGACACCTGCGAGCGCCGTGCATACCGCCGCCGCAACCACAAAGGATGTCTGGAATGGCATGGAGCGACTCCTATGCACCGGTCATACGCAGCACCGCGACCGCGCCGACCGAGAGCGCAGCCGAACCAAGCGCTGCACAGACGACCCATAACGCAAGCTCAAGGCGGCCAATACCGCGGCGGTAACCCGCTTCGCGCAGCACATCACGCAGCTGTCCCCGTACGCGAGCGCTTGCCGCATCGTATTCGCGCAACGCAAGCTCGCCGACCAGCTGGTCGCGCGCCTCAGCAAAGTGACCTGCCTCGGCGAGCATGCCAGTGGTTGATGCGTTGAAATCCTTGAGGAACTGCTCGTAGCGCGAAGTGAAGCGCAGCAGCGTCAGTTCGCCGTCATCCCTGAACTGTTTGCCGCTCGCCTGGAGCAGCGCGGTCAGCTCTTTCACGTCGCGACGCAGATGCGAAAGCTGGCCGAGCACTTCGCCGATGAGTTCCTCGCGGATCGAGTCTTCTGGCGTGCCCATCACCGCACCAACACCTTGAACACATCATCCAGTTCTGTAACGACCCGACTCGCAAGACGCTTGAGTGCGACCATCTGTCGAATGTGGGCTTTTTCGGCTTCCGATGCCCCGTTTTCCATTGCCTCGGCGTTCAGCGCGACGTAGTCGCGCGGGTCATCGCGGATTTCGACGATCGACCTGTCGAAACCCTTGATCTTTTCAAAGATCGGGTTCTCGTAGATGACTGCGTCACGATGCATCGAGAAAACGTCACTGCGCGAGTGAAACTCGAACAGCCTGGCGAACCCCCGCTTGAGGTCCTGTTTGCGGTCGACCATATTCATGACCAGCCGGATCTTTGTGGCGTGCACGCCCAGGTCAGAAAGCGCACGCAGCGTTGCGATCGTGTCCACCTGCTGCTTGGCGGACGATACAGCCGGCACGATAAAGAGATCGAAGTCTTCATGCGACCCGTCATAGCTTCGCATCAGACCGACAAAATCTTCGACATTCGACGCGCCCACATCGACGACGGCGTTTTCCAGCGTCATCAGGTGATCCTGAAGTTCATCGAACTGCGAGCCGCGCAGCGCGCCTTCCTTTTCGCGGTCATCCGAATTGATCGATTCGATCGGGATCACTTCGGCGCCGGGCAGACGCGGCACAAGCAGATGGTGTGCAATGGTGCTCTTGCCAACGTTGCCCGAGAAATTGATAACGGCAATCTTCATGGTGCAATGGTCCTTACCGGTTAGCATGGACGTAGCAGCGACATCGCGGCCACCCCGGGCGGGTTCAGTTACGGTTCGAGTTCAAAGGGTGGTGCTTCGCGACCCGCTTCCTGGGACGGGTGCCCGGTGGTCTCTTGAGCCGGCTGCTGTACAGATGGCGGGAGCCCGCGCTGTTCACGCTCGATCTGTTCACGCACGGCCTCGATCGTCGCCTCGCTCACCTGCGGCATCGGCACGTCGAGCGGCCGGTTTTCTGCTCGCGCCGCAGCCACAGCACTCTCGAACTCCCCCATGAGCTTCTCCTGCTGGTGTTCAGGCAGACCCTTGATCTCCTCCCGCAAGACTTCTCGCGCAGCCTGTTCCTTGATACGCTCCCGCGCTGCGTCGAGCGCCGCGCGCTGTTCCTTCGAGTACTGCCAGTTGCCGTTCAGGAACCGCTCGCGCGCGTCGTGGATCCGCCGGCGCTCGTCGACTTCGCGTCGTGCCGTAGCGAGCGCCTCACGTTGCTCGTGCGTAGGCAGGCCCGGCATGTCCGGCGAGGAAACCCGCCATTCGTTGCGGCGGCTCGTGACCGTCTTTGGCGCGCGCTCGTTGCCCTGCGCGTCGAACTGTCGCTGCCGGGACGTGACCGTCCTGCTGCCGCCCTTTTCGAGCTCGATGTGCTGCCCGACCTGCACACCGGCCCCACTGATTGCGCGCTCGAGGTCCAGGCCCCAGACCGTGCGCTCACCCGTGACGGTGCGCACGGTCGCGTAATAGCTTGGATTCTGTCTGGCGTCGTGGTTGAATGGTGCCGGCCCGTGCGCGACGAGCACGCCCGCGGTCACACCGGCTGCCGGCTGCTCGAGCGTGGGAGGCGGCGGTGGCGCCTCGGTGCCAGGACCCGCGCGGTCGGGCTGCGGCGAACGCTCCCCGGGCGGCGCGTCAGCGATCGGGTCCGCTGCGCTGGCCGCCGCACGCCGCATGGGCTTTTCAGGCCTGGCAAGCTCGGCCTTCGGGGCTGCTGCAGTCTCGAGGGTGTTGGTGCGGGCCTCGTGCGCATCGCCGGCCTGCTTGCCGGCGCCGATACGCATGGCCTCGCGCGCAGCTGTCAACATCGCGCGATCCACTTCCTTCGGCTTGAAGCCGCGCGTTGGTATGCCGGCGAGCTCTGCCGCAATCCATGCCTGCCGGCAAAACTCGTCCGTGCCCCTGAGCTGCAGCTCGCTCCAGTTCTTCGCCTTTGCAACTTCCACCATGTGCGCGATCACGCTGCGATCCTCGCTGGCCGTCGCGAGCGTGCGGCCGGTGTCCTCGAAGTGCACCGTCTCGCTCTTGCGGTCCAGAAACTTCCCGTCGTGGGCAACGTACTGGTCGCTGACTGACTTCGGCACGTCGTAGCCGGTTTTCTCGAAGATCGGCCTTGGGCGGATGCTGTTCTGTGTCTCCCCGTCTTTCCTGCCGATCAGCCGGCCAGTGCCTTTAGCCGTTTTCACCCCCTCGGCGGTCTGCGCATCGTGCAATGCATCGGGTGCCAGCCGCTGCCGGGCCCGCTCGCGATCTGCGGCCCGGATCTTCTTCAGGCGCGCTTGCGTTGCGCTGTCTACGGGCAATTCCGCATGGCGCGGCACGGCCTCCCCTTCCGGTTCGTTCGCCGGCGGCGTGGTGCGCGCCCGGATAACCGAAGCGTCGTCGGCGTTGGCCGCGCCGCGCTCGCGGTGGTCAATCTGGTCGGCCGGAAATTCGATCTCGTTCATGCGACGACTCCTTGTCCAGGCTGGGGATGAGGTTGCGGGTCGGCGTGGGAACCGTGCTGGGCGTCTGTGGCTGCACGTGCACAAGCGGCTGCATCCGGCAGCACCTCACTCAGGTAAGGCATCAGCCGGAACAGCGAGGCGCGGATCGTGCCGCGGTTGGCGAAGTGCACGGCGCTGAGCACGCCAATTTCGTCCTCACGGACATCGCGTACGCCGGCGGCCTCCGCTGCGCCCGCGGCCGGCTGCGCCTGCGCGCGGCGCACGGTGTTCTGCAAGTGCCACCACTGCTCGACGTCGATCTGCGGCACAGGTGCACAGAGTTCGCGGGCAACAAACGCGGCGTGCTTCATCTGCTCTTCGTTCGGGAACTTCGGTCCGAACCCGAACCACGCACGGCGACGGTTGGTCTTTTCGAGACTGGTCATGACCCCCTGCAGCCAGGGGCTCTGCTGGACCAGGCGATCGACGAGTTCGGCATCTTCGTAGAAGTACGCCTTTTCGCACAGGATCGGCGCGCAGCCGTCGATCGTGATGATCTGCCTGCGGCTGGACAGGGCCCGAAGTTCCTGCGGCAGCATGAGCGGCCGGCCGTGCTCCGTCTCGTTCGTGCTGGTCGATGCGCTGCGGCCGCGGCTGCGGCTGCGGGAACGCGACAGATGCGTGAACGTGCCCAGCATCTTCGAATATTCTTCCGAGTCCTTCAGCGTGCGCGGCGCAAAGAGGCTGCGCATCTTGCAGTTGATCGCAAGCGTTTCCGCACCGTGCCTGCCGTACAGCTTCGGGTCCTCGAGCTGCGACATCCCGTGGAAAATCAGCATGAGCCGCAGGTTGAAGCCGGCGATGAACGCGTTGGCCGTATCGATGATGTCGATCCTGCCCGGCGCCGCAAACTCATCCAACAGCAGCGCGCACTGGTACGTCAGATCCGGATTCTCGGCAGGCTGCTCACGCGTGTTCAGGTCGATCAGCTGTGAGAAGAAGAGGTTGACGAGCAGCGCGCCCGCCTTCAGGTCGCCCGGCTTGATCCCGACGTAGATGGACATACGTTTCTTTCGTACGTCGCCCAGATGAAAATCCGATCGGCTCGTCGCTGCATCGACGACCGGATTGCTGAACACGTTGAGCGGCGCCGTCATCGTCGACACGATATTGGCGAACGCTTCCTTCGACTGGGACAGAAAGCGGTTGAGCGCATCCAGGCACTCGAAGCTCAGGGCAGGCAGCGTGCCGGTAGTGTTCGAGCGCGTACTGACGATCGACGAGACATGCTCGCGGATCGCACGGCCCCTGCCCGAGGCCTGGCGCAACACTTCGCCGAACGTGCATGGCAGCGATGGCGTTTCGAGAAGGTACAGCACGATCCCGACAAACAGGTTGCGGGCGTTGTCGTTCCAGTACCTCAGGCGCGCGTCGACGTTCGACGGATACAGATGCTCGCCAATCGTCATCACGTCACCCACACGCGTATACGCTGGCCTGCCGGCGATGTATTCGAGCGGGTTGTAAGCGTGCGAGCGGCCGTTTTCGGAAAACGGCGACCACAGGTAGACCTCATGGCCGCACTTCCTGCGGTAGCCCGACGTGTACATGAAGTTCTCTTCCTTGATGTCCTCGACGACGACCGAATCCGGATAGGTGAGAAGATTCGGGATCACCATCGAGACACCCTTGCCCGAGCGCGTGCCGGCAGCGAGCATCAGGAAGTCCTGGCCGCGATACTTCAGGTACTCGCCCTTGTACTTGCCGACGATGAACGGTGGATACATGTGGGACATGGTGCTTGCCTCCTGGATCAAGTGAGGGGAACTCCCGGGTCCGCAGCTGCAGACAGGTGTCGTAGCACCGGCAAAGCGGTCGTACCTGGCCGTGCTGGTCCAGGGAGAGGCGAATCTGGCTCCATGATCATTTTTCCAGCAGGCCGGCCTTCACGATGTCCCTGCGCGTGGCGAAGCGCGCATTGCCGAACTGCGCGATACGCCCGCGCGATTTCAGCAGTGCCATCGTGATCACGACCACGGGCATGCAGCCAATGGCGGCTGACAGCAGCGTGCAGACGGACAGGGCCCGCCTGACCGCAGGGACGTCGCCCCAGGCCTGCCAATAGTCGTACAGCGTAAAGACGCCAACGGCGTCCTGCGGCAGCTTCTGCATCTTCGCGAACAGCAGGCCGCCGAGATACTGACCAAGGGTCACAGCTGCCGCCACGATCACCAGCAGGACCAGACACGGCATGAGAATGCGGAGAATTTTCGGCATGGTTCGCCCCGCAGTGCGCTATCGCTTCATGGTTAATCGGGTACTCCGGGCCATCGAAACCGACGATGCGATTCATCGCCAGACCTCCACCCAGATCGGCAGTCGTGCGTTCCGGCTTTACCTTGCGGACCGCGAAAGTTACGTGGTCGGGATGATCGGGCGCGTAGCCCGAGCCACGCTCCATACAGATCCTGCTGTCACCAAAGCCGAATATCGAATGTGTCGTCACGCCTCATTCTCCTTTACGCATGCCGTTCGACTGGAACGGGAAAGGCGTAGTGCCGCCCGCCCGGCCTCGTCGAGTTCGCCGTCCTCGATGCCTGCACTGCCCTGGGCGCTCGCTGCTCCATAGACCCCGCGAGCGCGCGGCCCTCAGTACTCTGCGCAAAAACCTCTTCCGACGGCGAAGCGCGTCGCCAGTGGCATATCGCGGCCTCGATATGACTCATGCCAATGTTCATGCGTGGAGCACTGCCCTGCCTTCCTGCAGACCTTCATCTGCCTTGCCGATCATTTACAGGGAAAGCGCGAAGACGCCGCCCCAGTGACACCAGAGCAAGCCGATAACGAGCCGTCCGCTCACGCCGGACGCTCCTGTGTTGGGGCACAAACCGCCGCACCCGTCAGCCCGGCGTGCCAACACTTCGCTGCGTCCGCTGTCGCGAAGCGACCCTGTGTTTCATCTCCATGCCAGAGCATCCAGGTCCACATGCCGTCGATGCGGTAACGCGCAATCGACCAGCCGCCGTCATGCACGAGAGCATGGTCGGCCTTCCGTCTCCAGCCGCCATGAGACAGCGTCGGGCTGGTGGGCGATGCAGCGCGCCCTTTCATGCGACGCCTCCCAGCAACTGCCATTTGCCCACCGGGTCATACCAGATCTCTGACAGGCACCTGTCGCGCATGAACAGCACAAGATCGACGGTCACGCGGACCTGATCCATAATGAATTGCCAGTCGAGCGTCTGACCCACCCCGCTCTGCTTGATCAGCGTCGCGATACGGGAGTGCGCCGACCTGGCGTCGTTGCAGTGAACGGTCGTGATGCCGCCGGGCGTACCCGTATTGAGCAGCGTCATGTAGTCCCAGGTTTCGTCGCCACGCAGTTCGGCAAGAAACACGCGATCAAACTTCATGCGCAGCGTCGAGCGCACCAGTTCCCTTGCGGGCAGCGTATCGCTGAAGAACATGTGCACGCGGTTCGGATGGTTCGGCAGCGTCAGCTCCGGCGTATCCTCGATCGTGCCAATCCTTTCGTCGGACGGCACGAGATCGGACAGCGCCTTGTTGAGCGTCGTCTTGCCGGAGCCCGTGCCACCGGCGAGCACGATGTTGAGGCGGTTCGCGACGGCGAGCTCGAGCAGGCGCGTGACGTTGCGCTGGCTCTTCGCCTCGAGCATTTCCTGCTCGTACGGCCGCAGGTCGAGCGATGCCGGCACCTCCCGACGCGGCGACACGTCCCGGTAGTCCGCGAACCAGCCGTTGCGCTCGTATTCGTGGACCGAAAACCGCTGGTTCGAAGGAATCCGGATGGTGATCGAAATCGTGTCCTGCTCGCACGCCGGCTGCATCAGTACGTGACCGCGCTGGCCGTCGGGAAGGACCACCGGGTGGATCGGTTCCTTCGTCGAGAACTTGCCCCCCTTCATCACCGTCAGGGCGTTGGCGAGCTTGAAACAGGCGTCAAGCGTGCAGACGGGCGCCTCGTGCCGCTTCCACGCGCCCGATCCCTGGGTCCATATCTCGCCGGGCCGGTTAATCGCCACCTCGGTCAGGCTGCTGTCAAAGAAACTGGCGATACCCATCTGCCGGAGGAAGCTGCGCGCAATGGTCCCCTTTTCGATGACATCGATCACTACGGCATTCATATGTACTCCTTCCTGATATGTCTGATGCGGGCTGTCAATAACCGCCCGGCCAAGTCAGTGCGATCCCGCATCTGTGCCCTGCAGCTCGACCCGAACCGGGACCCGGTACAGTCGCCCGCCGTCAGGCACGCCGCTCGCCAGGTCGCGCAACGTTTGCGCGGGCGACATGGAGACAACCGTCGCCACCATCGGCGCCGTAGCTGCAGGATGGGCGATCTTCCGCAGCGTTGTCGCTGTGGCCAGAACCCCCACTGCCATGCCTGCTGCAATGGCAGGAGCAAGAAAGCTTCCACGGCGCCGGCGCGGTGTCAGAGGGATGTTCGGCTCCAGACGGTTAGTTGCATCCTTATTCTGGCCGACGGTGTCCGCCGCGATGCCCGGCTCGGCCAGATCAAGGCCGAGGCGTGCGCCGATCGCGTGCATGACCATGCGGCGCAGCGCCCGGACGTCAGACGGCTCGAACGGCCGGCGCGCATCGACCTGTTCGGCCAGCTGCCGCACACGGCTCCCGTCACAGACGTCATGCGGTGCGTCGCGCAGCTTCGCCTCGAAGGCATCACGCTCGACCCCATGAAGCGCAAAGGTGTCGGGGAACTGGATCTGCAGTTGCATCGTCATGTCCTCACATCCGTCATTGCCGGCCCGACGGCGCAATCTCGCTGCCGTCGCTGCCGACGTTTTCATACACGCTGCTCAGATCGACATCGCGCGCAACGAAGATGTTGATCACGGAGCCCTGGTTCGAATACGCGGTCGGCGGGATGTTGATCGACTCGCGCAGCGTCTCTGCGGCCACGTCCTGTGTCGCGTTCGAGCTGTTCGTGAAGGTGATCGTCTGGCCCGAGCCGGTGGCCTTGTTGGCGAGGGCCTGGCCGAAGTCGCCAATGAGGCTCACCATCAGTGCACCACCGAAGCGGGTCCAGAAGTGCTGATCAATGTAGGCGGGAATGCCCGCAGCGCCGAGCGGATCGGTCGCCGGTGAGTTCAGGGGAATACGCACGTCACCGTCGTCAATCTCGTCCCAGATCGCTCCGATCACGCCCTGCCCGTGCATCACCGCATCGCGCTGCTCGCCCTTGGCCAACGCGCCCTTGCGGATAAGCAGCGTCGTGCCATCGTCCGACCAGACGTCATCGGCGATCGGGCAGCCAACCAGTCCTGGCCGGTCGGTGCGAATTGCGGTGGCCTGCCCGCAACGGATCATGGTGTTCCGGGCAATCATGTAGTGCCGGTTGGGCCGGAACGAGGCGCGCATCGGTTGCAGCTTCGAGGGCTGCAGCGACTGGTCGAAAGCCGACCCCTTGCTGCTGCCGGCATCATGGTTATCCGCCAGCCCTGCGCCAGATGAACCAGCGGCTCCTGCTGGGCCGCCCCGCAGCGCCGCGAGCCCCATGGACTTCGCCATGCCGGCCAGGCCATCGCCACCCGGGCCGTTGCCGGTGGTGTCTGCGTAGCCGCCGCCGGCGTCACTGGACGCGAGAGCAGATTCCTCAGGAGCGTTGGTGGCCCTGCTGTCGCCGGACATGACGAGTACGCTGCCCGAGAGACGTCGCTCGGCGGGTGTCAGCGACCGTGGCCGGTTGCTCGCGATCGCGGTGCTCCCTTCGCCGATGGGGCGCGACGCGGCGCCGGCCGGCGTGGCAAGCTGCCGGGTTGCCGCAGCGGCCGCCGCTTCCGATGCGGCGCGTGCCTGCTCGGCTTCCGCGCGCTTGATGCGCTGCTTCTGTGTCTCGATATCGGCGCCGGCCTCACTCGCGCCGCTGTCCTTTGGCTTGTTGAGTGCCGCCTGCTTCGCGTCCTGATGCTGCTGGAAGAGCCGCTGCAGGTAGATCGTGACGCCCGAAGCGCCCAGCGCGATCACGACCAGCGCGGCCAGCACGAGCCTCAGCCTGCCCGCACGCGTGCGGCGGCGCCCAGGCAGATCCAGCGACGGCTGGGGCCCGGCGTCCGCAGGCCCTGCACCACCGATTTCGTTGCGTTCGCTCATGCGCATCCGCCCTCCCGTCAGTCTTCCGGCCGATCGCCGCCGACGTGCGCGCGCTCGATGCGCGCCGTGCCGGGCAACGACGAGGCGGTGCGGTTGTAGTGGCCGTCCGGCGAGTAGCCGACGTTGCGGATGCTCAGCACCGACTGGCCATACCGGATGACAAACTCCCTTGAGACCTCATGGACGACAACGGTGTCGCCTTCCATATGGAAATTCGCTGTCGCCTCGCTGCCATCCGGCAGCTTCGTGAAGATCGTCGGCAGGTCGCGCGCGGTTGCGTACTTGAAGTAGGTGAAACGTCCGTCGTCCCACAAGGCGGTGGGCGCAAGCGCGCGTTCGCCGCGCATCATGTACTGCATGTTCGCTGCCGGCGTGGATGACCCGGTCGGACCTGGGGACACCGCCGCGCCCGGCGCTGCGATTGCGCCCGGGACTGCGGGAGTGTCCTGCTGGCCCGCCAGCGCCGCGCTGACCGCCTCGCGGCGCCGGAGCTGTTCGGCCGCGGCCTTCGCCTTCGTGTCCGGATAGTCGAAGCGCAGGATCCATGTCGCGGGCTGCAACCGCGATACATCGACAAGCGAGAGCGAATAGGTGCGGCGGTTGGTCACGAGCACGAGATTGGTTTCGGGTTGCAGCGCACCTGGCTTGAGCAGCGCTCCGCTGTCGTTCACCGAGACGTGCCAGGCGCGCGCGTCGCCAATGCCGCCGCCGTCCTTCAGGATGTGCTCACCGGGCTCGAACTGGATCATCACCACACGGCCCGGCATCGTCGCCACGCGGTAGGCCTGGTCAGGGCTGTACGTCGCGCACTGGATATGTGGGTCAGCGCCGCAGCTGCGCGGGATTTCAAGCGCGCTTGCGCGGCCAGCCGCAAGTGCGCAAGTGGTAATCGCGACCAGGCTGATCGGCGAGCGAAGTCCAGAACCACTCACGACGCGCTCCCGGTCGCCCTCGACACTGCCGGTACGGCATCGGGTGACGCATCCGCCGGCGCGCGGGTATAGTCGCGCGTAACCTCGTAACTGGTGCACCTGAACCCGTCTGGATCAACGTCCTGCTGATCCTGTTTCTCCGGCACGTCGACGCGGGTAAAGGCCACCGTCGCAATCCAGTAGGTCGGGTCCGGGCGCTTCGCCGCCGCATTCAGCGGGATCAGCTGCCGTGAGAAGAACACCTGCGCGGTCGAACCGACAAAGGTAATCGAGCCGACCCGGGCGATGACACGCGCCTGGTCCTTGAGCAGCTTGAGCGGGCCGGCCGGGCCACGGATGAGCGCGTCGTAAGCGTCCTTTTCGTGATCGTCGCTCATGAACATCACCGCGCCATGCATGTCCGAGATCGTCTCCCAGTCGTAGCTCTCGCGCATCTCGACGTAACGGCGCAGATCCGCGCGGTCGGTTTTTTCAGTGAAGCTCACATGGCCGTTCGCGGTCGTCGGCAACACGTCCACCCTGCCGGTCGTGTCGTTCACACGCAGAACAGCCGGTGGATTCGGTCTTTTAAGGAGTCCTAAAGCCGCCATGCCAAAAACAGCCGCCAGAGCGATCCCGCCCGAGAGCACCGATCGCCGGTCGGCGATGCGCGCCTTCTCTTCGGCCGCCTCGACCTTCGACTTCTCGAACTCCCGCGCCCGGTCCAGATACCAGCTGACCGAGTCGCGCTGCGAGCGGTCAACGGCGTTCGCTGCTTCCTCCACGTGCGCTGCCGATGTCGCAGGCGTGCGCGCGCGCCTGCGCGAGCCTGCGCCCGCCGCGAACCACTGCCTGATTGCCGATACCATTCTGGTCCTCACTTAGGTTCCGTGCGACCGGGCTGCTGGGCCAGCGACGGGTTGACTGGCACCCATTGGCCCGTCGGCTCCGGTGGTTTCGGCGCAGAGCTGCACGCCTGCAGGACAAATGCGAGCAGGCCCGCGCGGAATAGGGTTTTCATGCCCGAGGTCCTCCTTCACCGGTCAGCCATGCAAGCGGCGATAGATGACCATACCGATGCCGTTGAGCAACGCGCCAACCAAACCAGCAAACGTAACCCAGCATACGGTGAGCAACCACCAGCGGATCAGCTTCGCGAAGTAATCCGGCATACGTCCTCCTACGCTTGCGAAACGGAGCCACCGTGCTTGGACTTGCCTGCACTTCCCATTTTCGAGGCCGCGGCCAGCGCACGGCCCAGACCACCCAGCTTGCCCGTCATCGTCGAAATCCCCACACCACTCGCCAGCGCGGAGGCCAGGCCCGGAAGATTCAACGCGACGACGAAGAACACTACACCCATCACGTTGATCTCTACCACCTGCCTCATCGACGGGAAGGCGGGCCCGCTCGGAGCGATTGATTGTGCGAAATTGACCTCTATCGCACCTGCACCTGCGAACAGGGCCACGAGCAGCGCGTAATTGAAACACTGTCCCGCCCAGTTCCAGAAGAACTGCCGCACCGGCGGAAACAGCGCCATCGAAATGAACAGTGGTCCGAGTGCGAGCAGCAATCCGAGGGCGAACTTGGCGAGGATGATGTAGGCCACGGCTAGTCCCATGAACGGCGTGGCGAAAACGAGCATGACAGTGATCACCCATACCGCCCCAATGATGTGAAAGCCCTCGGCACTATCGTAAATCTGGCCGCATGCGTTGATGTACGCACTCAACAGGTTGTCGAGACCCGAAACCGGATTGCTCTGCCCGGTAATCGCACCGGATAGCTGCTCGCCGAAGCCATTCACGGCAGGCACGATATATTCCGTGTAGAACTGAATGTTCATGCCACAGGTCAAAATAAACGCCCAGGCCGCCATACGCGTCAGGAAGTCGTTGATCGGTTCGTCGTTGTGCCCTTGCCAGTACGACCACAGGACCAGTAGCACATAGATGCTGAAGCACGCCATCATCAGCGGCGATATCAGACCGATGATGCGTTCGGAACCTGAACTAATGGTCGCGACGACGTTAGCGTCGAAGTCTGACGTCATCCTCGAGAAGATCGTTGTGGTGATCGGCGTATACGACATGGCTTGCTCCTTAGTTCGGGTCCTGTTACTTCTGTACCGCTTTCGCCGCCGCTTCGTCGTCAGCCTTTTCCTCAGCGCTCTGCGCGGGCGTTTCTTCCTGTTGGAGCTTTTCAGGCGTCGTTCCAAGGAACTGGGCTTTCCACGCGAGCTCACGCTGGTGCGCAACTTCTTCCTGCACGTTGTGCTGATGGCGGTCCCACGCGAGATAGCCCAGATAGCCGGCAATGACGACCAGCAGACTGACGACTGCGGAAAGGAGAGCTTTATTCGCCACTTGAACCTCCGAGGAACTGGTTTTTGAAGTCGCGGTCGCGCTGGTTTTCCGCAAGCTTGAGTTCGGTCGCCTGCAGCCGTGCGGTGAGCTGCAGACGCGTCTGCTCGTTAGTAACCATCGCCTCCTCAGCAGCCATCCGGTTCTGCAGGTCCGCCTTCTCGGCCGGATCCTGCGTGAGGTTCGACTGCTGCATCAACGACTGGATATTGTTGAGCCGCGCCATCGTTGCGCTATATGCCTGCTCGTTCATCGCCTTGTTGGCCGCGAGCACGTCGTAATAGCGCTGTTGCCCCGCCGTCACGGCGTCCGTCATGCCTTCCTGCTGCTCGATCGAGCGCATCGTCGAGCTGATGCCCGACAGGCTGCCACTTTTCGCCTGGTCGTAAATGTCCTGCCACTGTTCCGGCAGATAGTTGCGCAGGGACGCGTCGTTCATGATCGTGCCCAGGCTGCTGTTACCGGTGAGTGCCCGGTACTGTGCCTCCTGGTTCTCGATCTGCTGCATCAGCTGCTGGACCTGCTCCATCTGCTGGGCAAGCTCGGCAGGTGAGATGGTCGGTACGCCCTGCGCACGTGTGATGGCCGCGGCACCGAGGCAGAGCACTGTGACGGCCACACGGGCGGCCCGCAGCAGGTGTGCACGGCATTCGTCATCGTTGACGTTCACGATTCCCTCCATCAGGCAGTGAAAGCTTCGTTACCGGCGTCGACAGCGCGTGCCGACGGATAGATGCGGGCGAGCTCTGCCCGCTTGCGCTCAAGGCTGCGCTGCAGCTCACCGGCCCATAGCCGTTCTTCGGCACCGTGCTTTGCGGTAAGGCGCGTACGCAGCTTGCGTTCGAAGACGCGTTCCAGGTAGACCGGTAACCAGATGTCTGGATCGTCCCCCAGCTCTGCGCGCACGGCGTCGCAGATCAGGACGTTCTCGCGGTCACCCGAGAACACCGCGATCGCGTCATCCATGCCACTGATGTCAAAACTCGCGAATGCAGACTGGTTGCCCTGCTTGATGAGAAATCGGCGCGACGACGGCGTGAGCTTTTTGAACTCGCTGAATTCCTTGCGCGTCATGCCATCGCGCACGTACGCCCCCTCTTCTGCCGCCGGATCGGCCAGATACAGATTCGTCGCCACGAGGCTGCGCAGCGCCGGGTACAGGTCGGCAGCCTTCTGGCCCTGCTCGGGCTGCTGGGTAATCAGCATGATGAACTCACCCTCCTTCCGGCCGCTTGCGAGCGTCTCCTCGATCTGTTCGCGAATCGTGCGGAATCGGATGGGCAACCAGTATT
>NZ_DATJWR010000279.1:0-8240 GCF_035501035.1 Paraburkholderia sp. | reverse complement strand
CACGGCCGCCGTCGCCGCCGTCCGGCCCGCCGAACGGAACGAATTTTTCGCGGCGCATCGACGCGCTGCCATCGCCTCCGTCGCCGGCGATGACCTCGATTCTCGCTTCGTCAATGAACTTCATGTGTCGCTCCGTCCCTTGGTTATTGCTATTTTGCCGCGCGACGCTCACGTTCAACAATCGGCCATTCGGCCAGGTCGTCGCACGCCGCGCCGTATGCGACGATTTGAGAGCTCGCCAGCGAGCCAATAGAAAAGGCCCCGCCAACTTCGCGGGGCCTTTGTACCGGTCCTGAAGCCCGTGCCTGATTACACTCAGGCCGCTGCCGGGATCACGTTGACCGTTTGCTTCTTGCCGACGCCCTTGATCGTGAACCTGACGTGGCCATCAACCAGCGCGAACAGCGTGTGATCCTTGCCGATACCGACATTGTCACCGGGGTGCATGCGCGTGCCGCGCTGACGAACGATGATGCCGCCGGCGAGGATCGCCTGACCGCCGTAGACCTTCACGCCGAGGCGCTTCGACTCGGAGTCGCGGCCATTCCGGGAAGAGCCGCCTGCCTTTTTGTGTGCCATGTGATTACTCCTTGCCCGCTGCGCTTACGCGTTGATCGCGTCGATACGCAGTTCGGTGTAGTTCTGGCGGTGGCCGCCATGCTTTTGGTAGTGCTTCCGGCGACGCATCTTGAAGATGGTCACTTTGGCGTGACGACCGTGCGACACAACGGTGGCCTTGACGGAAGCCCCACTGACCAGCGGCGTACCGAACTTAATCGATTCGCCTTCGCCCACTGCGAGAACCTGGTCGAGCGTGATTTCTGCGTCAATGTCAGCCGGTATCTGTTCTACTTTAAGTTTTTCGCCAACGGCAACCTTGTACTGCTTGCCGCCGGTTTTTATGACCGCGTACATTGAGAACCTCACTCTTCAGTAATTCCTAGACACACTGCGCGTCTGGAAACCCTCGATTATACATGGAGTTAGCTTCGAGGTCAAAAGACGTGCAAGTCTGTCGCGCAACTGCTGCCAGCCCCGTCAGACGGGCCTGACAGTCATGCGATTGGCATACCGTCAGCATCCATGCGGCCCGCCGGGCAACGCGGAAATAGAGGGAGCCATCAGCCGGGCGGCGGGGCAGCGTCCGGCATCGAGCCGATTCGCCTTATAATCCGCGGCACTACCCATACTTGCCATCATGTCGTCCACCGCCACCCCATCCCCCAGCGCAGCCACATTGCTCGCCCCCGTTGCCAGTGACATGGAGCAGGTGAATCGTGTCATCCGGCAGAGCCTGGCGTCCGAGGTGATGCTGATCAACCAGATCTCCGAGTACATCATCGGCGCGGGCGGCAAGCGGCTGCGCCCGGCGCTCCTGCTGCTCGTGGCCGGCGCGCTCGGTGACCGCGGCACGGACCGCCATGTACTTGCAGCCGTCGTCGAGTTCATCCATACGGCCACGTTGCTGCACGACGACGTCGTCGACGAGTCCGATCTGCGGCGCGGCCGCCAGACGGCCAATGCACTCTTCGGCAACGCCGCCAGTGTGCTGGTGGGCGATTATCTGTACTCGCGCTCGTTCGAGATGATGGTGGGCGTAGGCAAGATGCGCGTGATGGAGATCCTCTCGGCGGCCACGACGATCATCTCCGAAGGCGAGGTCCTGCAACTGCTGAACATGCACGACGCCGATGTGGACACCGACCGCTACATGCAGGTGATCCGCTACAAGACCGCCAAGCTCTTCGAAGCCGCGGCGCAGCTCGGCGCGGTGCTTTCGGGGGCGGATGCGCGCGTGGAGGAAGCGGCGGCCGAGTACGGCAGGCGCATCGGCACGGCGTTCCAGATCATGGACGATTGGCTCGACTACACCGGCACGCCCGAGTCGATGGGCAAGAATGCCGGCGACGACCTGCGCGAAGGCAAGCCCACGCTGCCGCTCATCTGGCTGATCGAGCACGGCACGGCGGCGGAGGCGGCGCTCGCGCGCGAAGCCATCGAGCAAGGCGGCACGACGCGCTTCGACGAAATCTTTGCGGCGATCACGCGCTCGGGCGCGCTCGACCATACGCTGCAATGCGCGAAGGCAGAAGCCCAAGCCGCCGCCAAAGCAATTTCGACGTTCCCCTCTTCCATTTACAAAGATAGCCTGCTAGAATTATGTTCTTACTCGACGGCGCGCCAGTCTTGAAGAAGACAAAGCGTGTTAAATAGTCTAGTAGGAGTCAAGCAGTAAATTCGGGGTGTAGCTTAGCCTGGTAGAGCGCTACGTTCGGGACGTAGAGGCCGGAGGTTCGAATCCTCTCACCCCGACCAGAATTTCGGAAAAACCGCGCATGCATTGCGCGGTTTTTTTTCGCCTGTACGATTCCTCTTTCCATCAAGGCTCGTGCGGTCACTGTCCTTGTCCGGACGGCCAGCCGCCCTGGATCTGCAGTACCCCTCTGATATAGTTTCCCCATCCGCCCCCTCACTTTCTCGACGCGTGGACCACCTTCCCTTATGGGCGCAGATTTGCGCCGTCTTCGTCCTGCTCATTTGCTCGAGTTTCTTCTCCATCTCCGAAACGGCGATGATGGCGCTCAATCGCCATCGGCTCAAATACCTCGCCAATCACGGCACGCTTGGCGCCAAGACCACGCAGAAGCTGCTGGCGCGCACCGACCTGCTGCTTTCGGTGATCCTGATAGGCAATAATCTCTTCAACACGATCATCCCGGTGCTCACCACCTCGATCGCACTGCATACGTTCGGCCACAACAATCTCGTGCTCTCGATCGCAACGGGTATCGTCGCGTTCCTCATCATCGTGTTCGCGGAAATCACGCCGAAGATTGTCGGTGCGACCTTCCCCGAGAAAATCGCGCTGCCAGCGAGCCTGCTGATCGCACCGCTCATGCGCGTGACGAAGCCCGTCATCTGGTTCGTCAATATGTTCGCAAACGCCATCCTGCGCGTGTTGCACATCAATACGAGCAAGGCGCTCGACCAGCGGCTCTCCACCGAGGAACTGCGCACCATCGTGCTCGAGTCGGGCAGCTTCATGCCCACCAAGCACCGCAGCATCCTGCTGAACCTGTTCGATCTGGAGAACATCACCGTCGACGACGTGATGATCCCGCGCCGGCGCATCGAGGCGCTCGATTTCGACGCGCCGCTCGAGGACATCCTGCATCAACTCGAGACCTGCTATCACAACAAGCTGATCGTCTACCAGGGCGACATCGACCGCGTGCTCGGCGTGCTCCACGTGCGTAAAACGCTGGCCGCGCTGCACAACCAGGATTTCGAGCGCGAAACGCTGCGCGAGCTGCTCACGGAGCCGTATTTCGTCCCCACCGGAACGCCCGTGTTCCAGCAGCTTCAGTACTTCCAGGAAAGCCGCCATCGCATCGCGCTCGTCGTGAACGAGTACGGCGAACTGGAAGGGCTCGTCACGCCCGAAGACATCATCGAGGAACTCATCGGCGAATTCACGACTTCGATGCCGCGCAGCGGCACCGGCCGCGGTGGCTGGAACGATGACGGCGAATGTATCGTGCCGGGCAGCATGCCCTTGCGCGAGCTCAATCGCTGGCTTCATATCAAGCTGCCCACCGACGGACCGAAGACGCTCAACGGCCTGATCCTCGAAGTGCTCGAAGAGATTCCCGAAGGCGACATATGTCTGCAGATCGGCGACGTCAAGCTCGAGGTGATGCGCAGCGACGACCAGGCCGTACGCACGGTGAAGCTCTTCAAGCCCGGCGCGAAGCCGCGTGAGGGCACACTGCAAAAGGCGAAAAAGCTGCTGCCGGGACGTTAGCCGTTTGGTCAGGTAGTGGCTTCGCGCACCGCACGCGATGATGAAGCCATCATCTGATCGAGGCGGCTTCGCGCCGGCATGCAATGCTTTCTACTCCTTATCGTTCGGCGTTCCCGTTCGCCGCCATGGCTTCCGAAGGCGGCACGAGCGGCGGGGCACCGGCTCGTGCGAGCGTCGCAGCTTCGGCGGCACCGCATGACGACGCCCCCGCCGTTCGCCTGTTGGCCGACACGTTACGCGAAGCCGCGCGTCGCAACGCCTCCGATCTGCATATCGAGCCCATGGAGCATGGCTGGCGCGTGCGTCTGCGCATCGACGGCGTGCTGCACGAAATGGCGCGGCCGCCCGCACATCTGCGCGATGCATTCGTCACGCGCATCAAGGTACTCGCGCGCATGGACATCGCCGAGCGGCGCATTCCGCAGGATGGGCGCATGCGGCTAGCACCCGCCTCGGCGTCGCAAGCCACCGAGGACTATCGGGTGAATTCGCTGCCCACGCTTCACGGCGAAAAACTCGTATTGCGCAGGCTCGAAACGCTCGCCGCCGATCTTTCCCTCGCGCAACTCGGACTCGACGAGCCCCAGCAACTCACGGTTGCAAAAGCAATAGGCGCGCCGCATGGCCTCGTTCTCGTCACTGGCCCCACCGGCAGCGGCAAGACGCTCTCGCTCTATTGCTTCCTGCAGATGCTCAACGGGACCTCACGCAATCTTTGCTCGGTGGAAGATCCCGCTGAAATCCAGCTTGCGGGTATCAACCAGGTCAACGTGCGCGAGAAGGCCGGGCTCACCTTCGCGGTGGCGCTGCGCGCGCTGCTGCGCCAGGACCCGGATGTGATCATGATCGGAGAGATCCGCGACGAGGAAACCGCCAGCGTCGCCGTCAAGGCCGCGCAGACCGGCCATCTCGTGCTTTCCACCGTGCACACGAACGACGCCAGCGCCGCCTGTGCGCGCCTCATCGACATCGGCGTCGAGCCGTACAACCTGGCGGGTGCGCTCCGGCTCGTTACGGCGCAGCGTCTCGTGCGGCGGCTGTGTCCGCAGTGCCGCGTGCGCGGCGAGCAATCGCACGCTTCGCTGAGCGCGGCGGGATTCGACACGCGCATTGGCAACATCGTGCAGCCCTATGCCGCGCGCGGGTGCGAGGCTTGCCACGGCATCGGCTATCACGGACGCGTGGGCATCCACGAAGTCATGCCGATATCCGAGGCGATGCGCGACCTGATCGTCGAGGGGCGTGGCGCGCACGAGATCGCGCGCGTTGCCCGCACGAGCGGCGTGGCGACCTTGCGCGACGCAGCGCTCGCACGCGTGCGCGACGGCACCACGAGCCTCACGGAAGCGCTCGCCGCCACGGAAGCGCAATGAGTACCGCGCATACTGACCGCGCGCCATCCGAATGGCGCTTCGCGTGGCGGGGGCTCGATGCAACAGGTGCGGCGAAACAAGGCACTTTGATTGCGCTGGATGCCGCTGCAGTGCGCATCGTGCTCAGGCGTGAGCGCATCACCGTTCTCGCCATCGAACGCCGGTCGAGCGCACCCGCGCCCAAGGCGAGCCACGCGGATGTCACGCGTTTCACACGCCAGCTCGCGAGCCTCCTGCGCGCCGGCCTGCCTCTCGCGAACGCGCTCGATCTGCTCGCGCAGGCGCCGGGTCCGCACGGCATGCCCCGGATCGCCGCCGCGCTCGCACACGACATCGCCGGCGGCCTGCGCTTCGCAGATTCGCTCGCGCGGCACCCCGCGCGTTTCAATGCGCTCTATTGCCAGCTCGTCGCGGTGGGCGAAGCATCGGGCGCGCTCGCCGCCGTGCTCGCCCGTCTCGCCGACGACCGCGAGCGCGCTGCCGCGCAACGCGCCAAGGTGCGCGCGGCGCTCACCTACCCCGTCGCGGTCCTGCTGCTCGCGTTCGTCATCACAGCAGCGCTGCTCGTCTGGGTGGTGCCCACGTTCAAACAAATCTTCGACAGCTTCGGCGCCGCACTGCCCGCGCCCACGCAGTTCGTGCTGGCCCTCTCGGCAGGAGCCGCGAGCTTGAGCGCTCCCGTGGCCATCGCCGCTGCCGCGGTCACACTCACCGCGCGTGCCGGATTGCGGCGCTCGGAATCCGCGCGCATCGCATTCGGGCACATGGTGCTAAGGCTGCCGCTTTGCGGCGCGCTGCTGAGCACACTATGCGCGGCCCGTTGGAGCCGCGCGCTCGGCACCTTGCTCGCCGCCGGCACGCCGCTCGCCGACGCCTTCGATTCGCTCGCGCACGCAAGCGGCAATGCCTTCTTCGATCGTGCGAGCGCAGGCATCAGCGCGCGCCTGCGTCACGGCGAACGGCTCGCCGCGGCCATGCGTGCAGCAGGCTGCTTTCCGGCCGACGTGGTCCAGCCTGTCGCGGTCGCGGAGGAATCGGGCGCGCTCGATGCCATGTTGCTCGACGTGGCCTCGCTCGCGGACCGTCAGGTCGACGAAAAGATCGCGCTCGTGTCGAGCCTTTGCGAGCCGCTCGTGATCGTCGTGCTCGGCGCGCTGGTCGGCGGTCTCGTCGTCGCAATGTATCTTCCCATCATTCAACTGGGCAACGTGGTGTAGCATCGCTGCCAGATTCCGGTTTCCTCTCATGCCCGTTCCCTTCCTGTCCGCGCCCGACACCGCCATATCGTTCGCCACCGCGCTTGGCGCCCTGCCTTCCGGCGTGCTGATGGGCTTCGCCATCGTGTTCGGGCTCGTCATTGGCAGCTTTCTGAACGTCGTCGTGCATCGACTGCCAATCATGCTCGAGCGTGCATGGCGCGCCGACGTGGCCGAGGCAACCGGCACTCCCGGCCCGCTCTTCGAGAACGACGGACTGCCCACGCGCTACAACCTCTGGCTGCCGCGCAGTGCGTGCCCGCACTGCGGCCACGCACTGCGCGCCTGGGAGAACATTCCCGTGTTCAGCTGGATCGCACTGCGCGGGCGCTGCTCGGACTGCCACGCGCGCGTAAGCATGCGCTACCCGCTCATCGAACTGGCGAGCGCCGCCTGCGCGGCCGGCGCGCTGATCGTCTTCGGGCCATCGGGCAAAGCGCTCGCCGCCTTCGCGTTGTGCGCCGCGCTCATCGCCGCGAGCGCCATCGATCTCGAGCACCAGATGCTGTACGACGAGATCACGCAGCCGCTGCTGTGGGCCGGCCTCATCGTCAATTTCGCTGGCACATTCGTCGGTCTGCGTGAAGCGGTGATCGGCGCGGTGGCCGGTTATCTGGCGCTTTGGTGCGTGTACTGGATCTTCAAGCTGCTGCGCGGCATAGAGGGCATGGGCCACGGCGACTTCAAGCTGCTTGCCGCGCTCGGCGCCTGGCTTGGCTGGAGCGCGCTACCGCAGATCGTGGTGATCGCCGCGGTGGCCGGCGCGCTCGTCGGCATCGCCGCTACCTTGAGCGGGCGCATGCGGTTCGAGGAGCCTTTGCCGTTCGGCCCGTATCTCGCGGCGGGGGCGCTCGTCACGCTGTTTGCGGGCACACCGCTTTATGGCCTTTTTGCATGGGGGAACTGATCAATGTTCGCGGTCGGATTGACGGGTGGCATCGGTAGTGGCAAGTCCACCGTTGCAGACCTCTTTGCGGCGCACGGCGTGCCGATCGTCGACACCGATCTCATCGCGCATCGCATCACCGCGCCGCACGGCGTCGCGATGGCGCAAATCGCCGCGCAATTCGGCCCCGAATTCGTCGCGGTGGACGGCTCTATGGACCGTGCACGCATGCGCGCGCTCGTATTCGGCGACGAATCCGCGCGCAAGCGGCTCGAGGCCATCACCCATCCGCTGATCCGTTCGGAGACCGAACGTGAGACGCGCGAGGCCCGTGGGCCTTATGTGATCGTTGTCGTGCCGCTGCTCGTCGAATCGGGCACGTGGAAGACGCGCGTCGACCGCGTGCTCGTCGTCGATTGCAGCGTGGAAACGCAGATCGAGCGCGTCAGGCGCCGCAACGGCTTCACGCGCGACCAGGTGCTCGCGATCATCGCGCGACAGGCCACGCGCGACGCGCGCCTCGCAGCGGCCGACAACGTGGTGGTGAACGGCGATGGCGCAACGCTCGAAACGCTCGCTCATGAAGTCGACGCCTTGCACGAGACATACCTGAAGCTCGCTGCAGAGAAAGCCCGCAAGGCGTAAAGCGGGCCACCCGGGCGAACATGCTGGCGCTCAGGAATTCACACCAGAACTCATGAGCGCCTGGTCGGTCGAAGGGGGTCGCGTAACAGCACGCAGGCGAAATTCACGGGACACATCGGCAAAGCGCCAGGCCAGCGCGATTGCGACCGTAGTCCCACGGCATTAGAATGTCCTGCAATCCGTCACCTACCACGCCCGAGGCGAGCGCGCTTGATTCTTTACGAGTATCCCTTCAACGAGCGAATCCGGACGCTGCTGCGCCTCGAGGACCTGTT
>NZ_DATJWR010000278.1:0-73877 GCF_035501035.1 Paraburkholderia sp. | reverse complement strand
GTAACGTCGAAATCGACGCCGCTCACGAACCACGGATCGCTGATACCCAGTGCGGCTTCGAACAGCTTGCTCTGCATCACTTCCCTTCGTCTTGTCTACAAAAAACGGAACGATACCACCCACTCAAAACTCAAGAGAAGCTCATTTTTCAGTCTTGGCGAGGAAGATGCGTATACGTGCGGGACTCTCCTGTCTGTTGACGCAGGCGGCGTGCCCAACTCATGCGCATCAAGCTAACGAAATCCTTACCGTATCAAGACTGACCCGCTTGCGCCGGTGCTTCATGCGCGGCCCCCGCAGCCTCCGTCGTCACCTGGCCACGCTCGACACGATGCACCACCACCCCCAGATGATCCGCGGACTTCTCGGTCAACCAAGGCTCCTTGCTGATCGCCGCTTTCAGGTCGGCGTATCCGGCCGCGCGGCGCTCGACGATCGATTCACGCGAAAACTCGGCATCACTGCCGGGCACCTGATCGGGACCAGGACTATAGACGACATGTACGATGTCGAGCCGCTGAAAAGCGGGAGCCTTTGGCAGGCTCGCGCCCGTTGCGGCATCGTGCGTCCCGAGCTGTTGCACGGCCTGACTGAGCCTCGCGCGTGCCACTGACGTGTTGATGTGATAGCGGCTGCGGCTCGCGTACTGGATCTGCTTCGCGCGCCAGAGCACCTCGTTCATGTTTCGCGGCGCCCTGCCCGCGAGGTTCCACAGGTCGATCACGAACACGACGAGATGTGCATGCCCTGAACGGGCGACGATCTCGTCGAGCGGCGTGTTCGATACGCAGGCGCCATCCCAGTACAGCCGACCGCCGATGGGTGTCGCCGGAAAGCCCGGCGGAAGCGAACCGCTTGCGAGCACGTGCGACGGCCCGATGCTCTCGCGATCGCTGTCGAAGTAACGGGCGGCGCCTAATTCGACATCGGTTACGCCAAGACTCAGCCGGACCGCCGAACCGCGCGCGACCGGAAACGTCGCGAAGCGCTGCAGCGTGGCCAGCACCGGTGTGGTGTCGTAGAAGCTCACGTCCTGCGAAGGCGCGACGGGCAGAAAGAGAGAGAAGGGATTACGCCGTGCGAAGAAGTCGGGCTGCCCGAACACCACCGCATTGGCGTAACTCACCATGTTGTGCCAGTAACGCAGCGCGGTGGCATGCTCGGGCAGAAAAACATCGGGACGCGAAATGGCGTCCCAGAACCCTGCCAGCCGCTCGACGCGATCCTCCGGGCGATTACCCGCGATCATGGCTGCGTTGAAGGCACCGATCGAAATGCCGCATACCCAGTCAGGCAGTAGATGAGCTTCAGCCAGTGCCTCATAGGCGCCGATGTGGTAGGCACCGAGACCGCCGCCTCCTTGCAAGGCAAGTGCGATAGCAGGCGGCGCACCGCGCGAAGGCGACGCGTTAGTTGTGGCCATACAGAACCTCCGGCTTCCGGTTACGAACGTGCGCTCTCTGCGAAGGGCCCCATGATACGGCGATTGGCGTCGTCGCGGCCGGCCGCTGCGCGCGACGTGCTGACTCGCCGCTTGCGTTACCCACTTCGCATCGCGCGCCCAGTTGACAGGAACGCTTCGAAACGTATCGTTGCCACCATGAATAACATAGCATACCTAATTAAATTATCTAATTTGTGTGGCTAAGTCAGAAATATGGCGTTGCAGCATCCCAATGTCCAGCGTGGTTACCAGAAGTCATGTTGGTAGCCGAATTTGAACTGCAAGTCTTTCCGTGTGAATTTGGTCAATGCGGTAAGGTCGTCTATCGCCACTATGCGTCGACTCGAAATCGCAGCAAAGTCTTCTCCGCTTACTTGCAATAGCTACCTATCGACCAGATCGGCAATATCCATGATCAATCGGAAACCGATTCTGAGCGCTCAGGGAATATCGCGGCGCGATTTTACCGGCTCCGACTGCCCGATCCGCCATACGAGATTCTCACGCGCACGGTGCTCGCAGCGCGCGTAGAAGAAGTCCGTGTGATAGATTCGCGGTCGCGCGAGCAGGCTGCCCAGAATCCTGCGCTCCTGAAGATCGTATGCACAGTCGTCGAGGTCCGATCGTTCTGCCCTCAGGCGCACGCCATCCTCGCGAAACCGGCTGCGCGTCGCGCCAAGCACCGCGAGGTCGATGTCGCACGTGAAGCAGCCATCCAGCTCGTGCGGCACATGGTTGTGTTGGGTCGCGAGGATCATCTCGCAGATGCGCTCACGCAACGCGATGCGATCGCCAGCCCAGCGCCTGAACCAGTCTGCGCTGCGCTGCTCGTTGTCTCGTGCGCCAGGCATGTAGAACACGTCGTGGCACCACAGCGCAAGCTCCACGACATCGGGATTCGGAATGGCGCTACGCGCCAGGTCGAAGTCGCGAAGGCAACGCCGTATATGACGCAATGTGTGATAGTGGCGCGCCGGGTCCCCGTAGCATTCCACGAGATCCGCATAGACGGCCTCGGCGCGCGCCCCCCCATTGCGCGACCATAATTCGACGAAGCGTGCCTGGGTCCGGTTCATCGTTGCTCCTTTGCTCGCCGCGCGCCTTCAAGGCTGCGAGGCGCCGCAATCATCACGACGCTCAGAGAAACTCCTCGCGAATGTCGATGCTCGATTGCTGGCCGATATTCAAGTAATGCTGCGCAAGCCATGCATCGGCTTCTCGTCGGCCGCAGTCGCGCAGTTCGCACAGAAAGCCCCAGTCCGCGTTGTACTTGCTGGACACGCCAAGCGCGCACATCGCGTCGTCGGAACGGATCGAATGGATCAGCATCTCCTTCATCTCGTCGCGATCGACCTTGCCTTGCTGGATCAGCTCCGTGACGAATGCAATCGCGCGCATTTCGCGCATCAGCGACGAATTGAAGCTGATTTCGCTGACCCGGTTCAATATCTCGGCCGCCGTGACCGGCACGCCGCGGCGCACGAGCGGGTTGATATGAACGATCACCACATCGCGCGTCTTGCAGTGGTAGATCAGCGGATAGATGGCCGGGTTGCCCATGTAGCCGCCGTCCCAGTAGTGTTCGCCATCGATCGCTACCGCATGGAACAGCGTCGGCACGCATGCGGATGCCAGTACGGCGTCCGCGCAAACGTCCTCTCCCGTGAAAAGTCGAATCTTCCCCGTTTCCACGTTGGTCGCGCACAGGAAAAGCAGGATCGGACACTCTCTGCGCAGTGCTGCAAAATCCACCTGGCTTTCGAGCACTTCACGCAGTGGATTCAGGTTATGCGGATTGAACTGATATGGCGAAAATACACGCAGCATCATGTCCGCGAACGCGTAGAGCGGCGAATGATCGAGTCCGAAGCTGTGCGTTCCCTTCATCCACGGCACCCAGCGCAGCGGGTTGTAGCGCTCGGCCGATTCCGAAACCGCATGCCAGAAGTCGTGCAGCGCCTGGCGGGCGCCGCCCTCACCGCCCTTCAGCAACCCGTAGGCAAGCACCGCGCCATTCATTGCGCCGGCGCTAGTCGCACTGACGCCTTCGATCGCGAGCCTGCCGTCTTCTAGCAGGCGGTCAAGCACGCCCCATGTGAACGCGCCGTGCATACCGCCGCCCTGCAAGGCCAGCGCGATCGGCTTGGGCGCCACGTGGTCGTGATGCCTGCCTTGCGTGGTCGCCATATGCCCTCTCCTCCGCTGGTACGGATCGACCGCGCGCGGCGGCCAATCGATCACATGCCCATAGCGGCCAGCTCATCAAGCCGCGCTTTGGCCTGCTGCAAGTCCGCAGTTCCAAATCCTTCCGTGAAAGCCTCATAAACCGGAGCCAGTATCTGGCGAGCTGCACTCGTCTTTCCTTGCTCCATATAGCGTCCCGCGAGACTCAGCGCCGCGCGGAGTTCGAGCGATCTGGCGCCCCGGCGGTGAGCAATTGCGATGGCCTCGTTGAAATTTTGCTGGGCCGCATCGCGGTCCGCGGCGGCGACTGCCGGGAAACCAGCAGGAAGCAGCTGCAGTTCGCCTCTGAGGCGATACAGTTCCGGCTCGTGAAAACGTTCGTCCGACGCTTTGCACGCGGCCATTGCCTCGGCCAGCGCGTCCAGGCCTGCTTCGCGCTGGCCAGCCCTTCCATAAGTTTCAGATAGCAGTGCCAGGAAGTACGAGCGACCCAGTCGTGCCCCTGTCGCCTCATAGTCGGCGAGACCCTGGCGCACCCGGGCAATCCCCTCTTCTTTCTCACCCGCCTCGGCCAGCGCCCATCCGTGAAGCATGGTTGCCCACGCGAGAATCATGGGAAACCCCTGTTCTGTCGCAAGGGTGATGGCCGCCTCGGCACAGTCACGGGTCAGCGCGGCCTCGCGGCGCAATTGATGAAGCTCGGCCTTGAAAAGGAGCGTTTGTGCGAGACTGACCAGCTCGTGCTTTGAGCGGTCGCGAGTGAGCGCCAGCTCGGCATGCCTCAGCGCCTCATCCGGAAAGCCCATGTGCCATAGAACCAGGCCCAGGCTGCCGCCTACGCTTCGAGGATCCCGGCCGTGCGCAACGATCTCCTCATCGAATTGCGCAGCATCTTGCCGCAACAACAACTTCCCCAAGCCAGCAAGGTAGGCATGTGCGCAAGCCAGCTCGCCGAGCCTGAATGCACTCATTCCCAGCAAATAGTGCGCCTCCATGACTTGCGTGGGATTGTGCGCGCGCTCCGCCTCTTCGAGCAGCCTCTCGGCGATCTCTTTGGCCGTTTTGTATTCCGCTCTCAACTGATAAAACATCCGCAGACCCGTTTGAGCCCGGAAAAGATGCGGTGTTTGTCCGGCCTGCCTGCACAGCTCCAACGCACGTGTGTATGTGGCCTCCACTTCGGGCGAGGCCCATCCCCTTGCGGCCATCAAGGCTGGGCCGATGGCAAGCCGCAATGCGAGTTCCCGTTCGGCGCGTTCGGGCGTTTCCGGCAGACCTCCGAGCAGATCCAGCGCCATGCCGAGCTGACGAATCGCTTCGGAGTTCGCTGAACGTTGCCAGGCCTGTTGGCCGGCGCTTTGCAGATACTCGACGGCTTTCGGTACATTGCCGCTCAGGCTATAGTGGTGCGCGAGTTCATTCCAGTAGTCCTTGAGACGGGAATTGAAAAGCGTCTCGATCGCCTGGCCGATACGTTCGTGCAGCGAGCGGCGCCGCTCGGCAAGCATCGAATTGCCCGCCACTTCCTGCGTCAACGCATGCTTGAACACATACTCCACCGAGGGGAAAGCTGGCAGCTCGTAAACGAATTCGCCTGCTACGAGGTGCGATAGAAGCGCATACAGCTCATCGTTGGGCAGGTCGACGACACCCTGAACAAGGTTTGCCGGGAACGTCTTGCCAATCACCGCGAGCGTCTGCAGCAAATCCTTTTCTGCCGCCGGCAACCGGTCGATGCGCGCAGCGAGCACACCCTGCACAGTGGTCGGGATATGCAGCGCCACAGGTATCGATTCCATTCGGTAATGGCCCGGCTCGCCCACGAGCACACGCTCCTCGACCAAAGTTCGCACCACTTCTTCGATAAAAAACGGATTGCCTTCAGTTTTATCGAGGACGTGCTGCTTCACGGCAACGAGCGTCCGGTCGTCGCCGACGAGTGCGCTGATGAGACCCTGGGCATCGGCACGCCCGAGCGGCTCCAATACGAGGCGGGTATAACCGGTGTGATCGCCCCAATCATGCTGATACTCCGGCCGATAGTTCAGCAGCAACAGAATGCGGGCACTTGATACGCAATCAACAAGGTAAGAAAGGAAAGCCTGCGTCTCGCTGTCGAGCCACTGAAGGTCCTCGAACACCAGGACAACGGGCTCATTCACACTTTCGCGCACGAAGAGACGCGTGATCGCTTCGAACGTGCGGTCCCGCCGGATTTGCGAATCCATTTGCGCAAGATCCGGGCTCGGCTCGCCGATCGCGAGCAGGTGGAGCAAATACGGCACGCCGTCTTCGAGATCGCGCTCGAGGGCAAGGACTCGGCCCGTGACCTTTTCCCTGCACCGTCGTTCGTCATCCTCAGAGGAGATTTGAAAGTAGTTTTTCAGCAGTTCGATGAGCGGCAACAATGCGAACGACTTGCCGTGTGAAACAGAGAACGTCTCCACGACGAGGCAGCCGCGTAGCGTCGAGTTCTTGAACTCATGAAAGAGCCGCGATTTCCCTACGCCCGCTTCGCCGATTACTCCAACGACACAGCCTTGCCCGCCGCTGGTCGAAGCGAGCGCCCCGCGCAATGTCTCGAGTTCTGCATGGCGCCCGACGAACCGCACCAGCCCACGCTGCTCGGCGACCTGCAGACGCGTGCGCAACGCGCCCGGCCCATGCACCTCGTAGACGGCGAGCGATTCGGCGATTCCTTTCACCTGTGCCTGCCCCAACGCCTTGAATTCGAAATATCCCTCGGTCAGCCTGTAGGTGGACTGGCTGACGAGTATCGATGCCGGTGTGGCAATCGCTTCCATGCGCGAAGCAATGTGGATCGTATTGCCTACAGGGTCATAGTCCGTTTGCAAGTCGTTCTTGTAGATGGCGCGCATCACGACTTCCCCGGTATGGACGCCCACCCGGATTTGCAATGGAATGCCGCGCTCGAGGCGAACGCGGTCGCTGTGACGGCGCATCGCCTGCTGCATTCTCAGCGCCGCATAGAGCGCCCGCTGCGGATGATCCTCGTGAGCAATCGGCGCTCCGAACAAGGCGAGAATGCCGTCGCCGAGCAGTTTCGCGACGAAGCCCTCGTAATGATGAACCGCCTCCATCATCAGCTCCAGGACGGGAGCGATGAGCCGGTGGGCATCTTCCGGATCCAGACGGTAGATCAGCGCGGTCGAGCCGGCCATGTCCGCAAACAATGCGGTAATGGTCTTGCGTTCACTGACGGCCTTGCCGCGGGCTTCGAGGGCCGCCTGCGCAGCGAGGATTTGCTCGGCGAGGTGCGAGGGCGTGTAATCGATAGGAGAAGGAGTCGATCGCGTGTGAGCAACGACGGTTCCGCACTGCTCGCAGAATCTGGCGCCCTCGCGGCACTCAAAGCCACAATTTGTGCAGCGCATACTGCCCCCGATCTCGTGGGACGCCCTCCGTATCAATTAAAAGCGCAATCTAGCCACGCATCAAGTTGGCTGCGCTGCATTTTTTGCGGGTTATCGTCACACGAATGAGCGGCGCACTGCGGCCTCGGCAAGACACGCAGATCAAGCGCCAGATCGATCGCCCCGTGACCGGGCGACACGATGAGGCAGACGCGTGAGCGGCAGCATGCTCAGATCCCAATGCGACAGCGTCAGGCTGCTTTGCGCGCACGCCGATGCGCCATACAGGAACAATGGGGCCAATGCGAGAAGTTTTATTTTCATACGCGGTTCTCCAAAACCTGATTTTTTATTTGCATCCCTAATTATCTAATTTTTAATTGACGAAAAAGTTGGCTCGTCAGTTTATCTAGTTCATTGGCGCGCTTTGCTCTGCGCGCGTTTGCAATGCAGCGGCGCCGCGCCCGACCATCACGAACAGCGCACACGCGGACACCAGCGCGGGCAAGGCAAGAAGGCTAAACACCGCGCCAAACTGCCAGCCGAATCCCATCAGTGCCGCGCCGACCAATGCACCCGCCACCCCGCCTATGCGCCCCACACCCAGCATCCACGCAACACCTGTCGCCCGGCCGTGCGTCGGATAAAACGCGGCGGCGAGCGCGGACATCGACGTGACCGCACTCGTCACCAATGTGCCGGTCAGGAAGACGAGCGCGCCAAGCCACAACTGGTGACCGACACCGCGCCCTACCAGCAGAACCATCAGCGCAGCGAGCACGTACGTTGCCGCGATCACGCGATTGGCGTTGAACCGGTCCATGACCCAGCCGACGCACAGGTTGCCCAGCACGCCGCCAAGCGGGAAAAGCGATGTCATCAGGGCCGCATGCGCACCGGAGAAGCCAGTGTCGCGAAACAGCGTAGGCAGCCAGTTGGTGAGCAGGTAGTAGATCAGCAGGCCCATGAAGTACGCGAGCCACAACATCAGCGTGCCGAAGCGATACTGCCGCGACAGCACGACGCGAATCGCCGATTCGCGTTTCGTGCTCGCGCCCCCCTCCGGGGCGACGAAGCGGCAACCTTCGAGCGCCGCGCCGCGTGCAATGCGGCCGAGGATGCGTGCGATCTTCGCGTCGGCGCGTTGGCGTACCGCCATGAACTGAACCGATTCCGGCAACAGCATCACCAGCAGGACGGCCAGCGCGATCGGCCCGATACCGCCGGCGACCAGCACGCTTTGCCAGCCGAAATGCGGAATCAGCCATGCGGCGGCGAATCCACCGAGCGCGAGGCCGGTGGAAAAGCCGCAAAACATCGTATTGACGACGACGGCGCGCACGCGCGTCGGTGCATATTCGGACATCAGTGTGACCGCGTTCGGCATGGCTGCCCCGAGCCCGAGGCCCGTGCAAAGGCGCAGCGCGGTCAGCGACTCGATCGAGTTCGCGAACGCTGAAGCAAGACTCCACAGTCCGAAGAACGCCACGGAAAGCACCAGCACGGTCTTGCGTCCGAGCCGGTCGGCGAGCGGCCCGGCCAATACCGCACCGATGCCGAGCCCGACGAGCGCCGCGCTCATCACCGGCCCGAGCGCGACGCGCTGGATGCCCCACTGCTGCACGAGCGATGGCGCGATAAAGCCGATGGCTGCCGTGTCGTAGCCGTCGGCCGCGACAACGAGAAAGCAGAGCGCGAGAATGAGCCACTGAAACGGCGAGAACCGCTGGCCGTCAATGAAGGCTTGCGTATCGACGACGCGTTCGAAGGTGTTCATGCGCGCCCCCTGATCACGTGATGGACGAGCGGGGGCAGCGAGCGGGCGAGGCCGGCGCGATCGAGCGTTTCCATTGCGATATCTCCAAAGATTGATGTCGTTTTATTGCGGCACCGTACCCGCTGGCGCGCGACGGTCTGGCAGCCGCAGCGGCGCGCCGCAAGCGCCGCTGCGAGTCAGATTCGGCTCAGCGCTCGCGCCAACGCGCGAGGGTGCGGAACTCGACCTGCCGGATGATCCGGTTTTCCTGTGCGAGGATCAGATGCGCGGAAGCCTGCAGATAGGCGGGCCACTCGGGATCGGCATCGCGCGCGGTGCGGCGTTGATCGTAGTCGGCGATACTCTCGTAGCCCCACAGGTGAACCACCTGGTTCAGCGCGCCGATATCGCTCGTGTAGAAGCCGACCGGCGCGCCGAGGTACTTCAACTGGATCGGCATGGCGAGCCGGTCGAAGACGTCGAGAAACTCCGCCATGCCACGCGGGCGGATCGTGTAGATCCGGTGATCGATGAAAGGTTTGCCGTTGCTCACGTGCCGGTCCTCCTGGTTGCTTGCATTGCCGGGGAAGCTGCCACTTCGTCGAAGCCCGCGAGATGCCGGCCAGTGACATAGCCGAATGTCATGATCGGACCCAGCGTGATGCCCGCACCGGGATAGTTGCCGCCCATGATGCTCGCGCGATCGTTGCCGCCCGCGTACAGCCCGGGGATCGGCTCGCGGCGTTCGTCGAGCACCTTGCCTTCGACGCTCGTGACGATGCCGTCGAAGGTCCCCAGGTCGCCCATGACGACCTTCAACGCGTAATACGGGCCGTCACCGACGGGCGCGACGCATGGGTTGGGCTGCTGCGCGGGATCTGCCAGATAGCGGTTGAAAGACGTCGTTCCGCGACCGAACTGCGTGTCCACGCCGCGCGCCGCGCCTTCGTTGTAGCGCCGCACAGTTGCTCCGAGCGCGGCAGCGTCGATGCCGGCATTGCGCGCCAGCTCGGCAAGCGTGCGCCCCTTCTTCAGATAGCCGCTGCGCAGGTGCGCTCCGAGCGGAACCGGTGCGGGTTTCGCATAGCCGAGACCATATTTGCGGATAGTCGCGTGATCGCAGATGAGCCACATCGCGGTCTCGCGTTCGCCCTTGCACGCCTCGATCATCGCGGCGCCAACGTCGTGATAGGAATTGGCCTCGTTCGTGAAGCGCTGCCCATGTCGCGTGACGCCGATAATCCCCGGCTTGTAGCGATCGAGCAGATGCGGAAACACGCCCGGCGCACCGTTCTTGCGCGGCACCAGTGAAACCGGCATCCACGCGGCCGGCTCGCGATAACGCAGCGGCACCTGGGCGCCGACCTGCTCCGCCATGCGTGCGCCGTCGCCGGTGTTGCCCGGCGGCACGGGCGACACGTGCTGACTCCCTCTTCGCACGTGCGCATACGCCTTCGCAATGCGTGCCACGTCGTGCGAGAAGCCGCCGCAGGCAAGCACGACACCGCACCGTGCATCGATCGTGTATTCGCCCTCGGGACCGGCAACGCGAGCGCCGCACACCCGCTGGCCGCTCATCACGAGTTCGCGTGCGGCCGTGCCGGTGTGGATGGGAATCCCGAGATCCAGCGCCGATTTCGCGAGCCGCGCCGCGAGCGCGTTGCCGCTCGTCACCTGAACGCCCCGGCGGTAGCGCACGAGATCCTTCAGGTGGCTCGCGAGCCGCTTCGCGACATACGCCGCCGACTGCAGCGAACGCGTCGCGTTGAAAAAGTGCTTCAGGTCGGCATTGGACGAATTGAACATCATGCCGATGAACGTGATCGTCGCGAGCGGTGGACGCAACCTCGCGAGATCGGCGCCCAGCTCGCTGGCGTCGAACGGCGCCGCCACGACCGAGCGGCCGATATCGACGCCGCCCGGCACATTCGGGTGATAGTCGGGGTAGAGCGTCGGCACGAAGCGAACCTGCGTTTCGCGCTCGAAGAATTCGAGCATTTTCGGACCGACATCGAGAAAAGTATCCACGGCCTGTGCGTCGAAGAACGCGCCTGTTTCGTTCTGCAGATAAGTGCGTGCGGCTTCGCGCGTATCCGCGACACCGTTCGTCTGCGCGTGGTGATTGCCGGGAATCCAGAGCACGCCACCGGAAAACGCGGTCGTGCCGCCAAAGCAGTCTTCCTTCTCGATCACGACCACGTCGAGGCCGTGCTTGCGCGCAGTGATGGCCGTCGAAAGGCCGCCGGCACCGGAGCCGATCACGAGCACATCGCATGTCTGCGTACGCTGTGCTGCCTGGGTTGTCATGGGGTGTCTCCTTCTTTGCAGGGACGAGCGCAGTCCGCACGCGAGGCGTGCCTGTCCCGTCCGTTTTACGTTTGATGTGTCGCGCGATGACGCGTGGCTAGGCGCTGCGCGCCTCGAAGCCGGGGCGCGGCACGAGATCCATCAGCATCGATTCGAGGCCGCCGTCTACCGAGATTTCGGCGCCGTTCACGTAGCCCGCACGTTCGCTCGCGAGAAACGCGGCAACCTCGGCGATATCGACCGGCCGGCCAATGCGGCGGCTTGCGGTCATTGCCGAGCGCCGTGCCTCGACGTCGCCCTGTGCATAGAACGATTCGGAGAGCGGCGTGCGGATGAGGCCTGGGCAGATCACGTTGCTGCGCACGCCGCGTGGGCCCCACTCGGCCGCGATCTGGCGCGACAACATCGACACGCCCGCCTTGCCGGCGCTATAGGCGCCGCTCCAGGTCTGCGGATGATGTGCGGCGACCGAAGCGATATGTACGATGCTGCCCGAGCGGCGCGCGAGCATGGCGCGGCCAAACGCCTGCGAACACAGCATATAGCCGGTCAGGTTCACCTGAAGCACCGTATTCCACGTTTGCAGATCGATGTCCTCGATACCGCCGGCGCGCAGGAAGCCCGCGTTGTTGATCAGCACGTCAGCCGCGCCGAACGCTCGCTCCACCTCGGCCGCGGCATCGCGAACGCTGCTTTCGTCGCCGATATCGCACGTCACCGCCATCGCTTCGACGTCCTGCTCGCGCAACGTGTGCGCGACACGCGCGCAGCCCTCTGCGTCGCGATCGACCAGCACGAGACGCGCGCCCGCTTCGGCGAGCGTCGATGCGATCGCGCTGCCTATGCCGCCCGCCGCCCCGCTCACCACGCACACCTTGCCCGCCAGATTCAGCCAGTGGCCGCCTCGCTCACCTGTTTTATTAGTCATCCGAATCACCTCAATGAAAGCCATACGCCCAAAGCGTGTCCTGCGTCTCCAACGAAGAATCTCAATCGATTCCGTGTGCCTGAAGTATAGGCAGGCGGCGTCGGCCGATCATGGACAAAACTTTGGAAAAACAGGACAATTTGCACATGCGAGGGAAGACGACATGAGGAAAATCCCTAATTACGAGCTGTACGGCGAGGCTTCGTCTGCGCGGCCGCCGTGGCATGACGCATTCAATTTCGAGTGGATTCCCGAGCGTAGCCGGCCGAACGACTGGAACATTCCCGCGCACCGCCACGACGCGCTCCTGCAGTTTCTTTACATCCGCAACGGCTATGGCCACGTGGTCATCGAGAGCGAAAAAACACCGTTCGAGCCGCCGTGCCTCGTGATCCTGCCCGCGCAGGTGGTGCACGGTTTCGCGTTTTCGCCGGAGATCGACGGTCTCGTGGTCACGGCGGCGCAGCGCGCGCTGGAGTCCATCGCGAAGTCTGTTTCAACGGCGCTCGTCGCGGTCCTCCAGCGCCCCGCCGTGATTCCGGTGCGTGGGCCGGCAGCCAGCGACGAGACGCTGATGCCGCTGTTTCACCTGCTCGAGGCGGAATTCCGCCGTGGCGCAACCGGTTACACGGCTGCCGGCATGTCACTGTTAATGGCACTTTTTGTACAGGCGGCGCGCCTGATCGACCATGCCACGGTGCCCGTGGCCGCGCTCGCCGCGCGACGCAGCCTGCAAATCAAGCGCTTTCGCGAGCTGATTGCCCGGCATTTCCGCGAGCATCGCCCGGTCGAGTTCTATGCGGACGCGCTCGATGTCACCACGCCGCAACTCGGGCGCATCTGCCGCGAGGAACTCGGCATGTCGCCCACCGCGCTGATCAACGACCATCTGATTCGCGAAGCGCAGCGCGACCTGGTCTACTCGGGCATGACCGTCAAGCAGATCGCACACAGTCTGGGGTTCGAGGACAGCGCGTATTTCAGCCGCTACTTCCGTAAGCAGACCGGCGCGACGCCGCGCGAATTCCAGCGCTCCGCGCATCGCGACCTGGCATTGGGTACGTCATAGGCGAAGCTGCGCATCATGCAGGCGAATGCGTGGCGCAGCACCCTGTATGAGATCGGTGGAATGCTTGCCGAAGGCTCGGCACGGTGGCACCGCTGTGCAGTGCACCGCAGTTAGAGCACGAACGTTCCCCGGCGTGTGCAGCCGCGCACGAGTCCGCGCCGCGCGGCCTCACGAAACGCCGCATTGATGGTATTGAAATGAAAACCCAGATCGTCGGCGATCGCACGCTGCGAGGGCATGCGATCTCCCGGCGCGACGATTCCGAGGCGAATGGCCTCCTCGATCTGGTTGGCGATCGCCAGATAGATCTTGCCGCGAATGCGCGCAAAATCCGGACGCCAGTCGCTTGCCAGCATCCGGTTCTGCGCCCGCTGTTCGCCGTCTTGATCGTGAGGCACGGCTCCCCCATTCTGCGGAAAATTCACAATAAGTACTCAAGGCCAAAGCGCGCGGCTCACGCACGATTTCACGCTCGGCCCGCGACCTCTGATACGCACCGAGACCGCGGACCGCCCGAACGACGGGGCCGCAAACACGGGCGCGGTTTTGACCCGCGCCCGCGCGCCCCGACTTCAGTACGCCGCTGCCGAAAGCGACGTGTTGTACGTGGTGCCGCCAATCACCACGTTCTGCAGCGCGATACCACTGACGTTGCTCACGAAGATCTGCCCAACCTGCGACGCCGGGGTCGTGGCGGTCGTGTTCGAAGGCGTCGAGGGCGTCGTGTTCGTGCAGACCGGCGTGCCGAAGTTGCAGTTCGAAATCGTCACGCCCTGGATCGGCTGCACCGTCGGCGCCGGCGACGGGCCGTTGTAATCCTGTGCTTCCGGACCCTGCGCAACGATCGCCTGGAAGCACGAATTTGCCCCTGCCGTGAAGCCGGACGGCATCGAACTCGTGTACGACACGGCACCCGAAACGTTGGTCGCGGTCACGTTCGTGATGTTGATGTTGTTGATCACGGCAGGATTCCAGCGTACGGCATCGCCAGACGGGCTGTAATCGCAGTCGAACGTGATCAGGCCACCCTGGCCGGTAGCGGGGTTCGGTGCGGTGCCGACCGTGCCCGAGCCCGGGATCGCGTTCGTGACCGGCGGCGTTGCCTTGGTCAGCGAACCGCCACCATACTTACCGGCCAGATTCACGCCGTTGGGCAAGGTCACACCGTTGATCCACACGTTGTTGATGAATCCGCCGCGATTCATGTTCGTCTTGAAGCGAATCGCGATATTCAGCGGATTGGAGGCCCAGTTCTTGTTCTCCATCGTCAGATTGCGTGCATAGACGTTTTCCACGCCCGCGCTCATTTCGCTGCCGATCGTGATGCCGCCGTGACCGCTTTGCATCGTGCAGTTCTGGACCACGATGTTCTGCATCGGGCCGTACTCCGTGTCGAGGCACTTGCCCGACTTGATCGCGATACAGTCGTCGCCGGTGTTGAACTGGACGTTCTGCACGAGCACGGTATTGCACGCGTCCGGGTCGAAGCCGTCGTTGTTCGGGCCAACGCTGTCGGCGAACACGCCGTCGATCACCACGTTCTGGCAACCGGTCGGGTGATGCTGCCAGAACGGCGTGTTCTGCGTGTGATAGTTCTGCAGCAGCACGTTGGTGCAGCCGATGACCTCGACCATGCACGGACGCAGGTAGTGGCCGTTGCCGAAAACGCGGTTCAGCACCGGCACACCAAGCTCCGACAAGGCCGGCAGATAGTTTTGGTCCTGATTCCAGCCCGAGACCGTCAGCAGTGTCATCAGCGTCGTGGTCGTCGACCCGTTCGTGAACGACACGTTGGCCTGCGGATTCGTGATCTGCGACGAAGGCAGGCTCGTGAGCGCGACGTTGTTCGGGTTCGCATAAGCCTGCGAGGGCGTCGACGAGCCCGCGCATCCGTACTCGTTAGCGGTGCCCTTGTAGGTCCACCAGCACGAGGTCGGCGTTTGCGTACTCAACTGCATCGGCGTCATCGCCTGGCCGTTCAGAACGCACGTGTTGTCGTCGGCGGTCAGCGCGATGTTGGTCTGCTGGTACGCATAGATCGGCGAGCCGAAATTCAGGCAGTCGTTTGCCTGCCAGCGTGTCCAGTACAGACTGCCGTTGGCCGTCGGGTACGGGCCATTCTTCGCGTAGTCGGCCGGGTTCGGGCTGAAATAGATCGTGCAACCCGAGGTCAAATGGAAGTTCACGTTGCTCAGCAGCACGATCGGGCCGCCGCAGTACCAGTTCCCCGCCGGCACCACCACGCGGCCGCCCCCCGCCGCGCTCGCGGCCTTGATCGCAGCGTTGAACGCGGAACACGAATCGTATTTCGTATCGGTGTAGTCGCACGGGACCATCACATTCGAGCCGGGGCTTTGCAGGTCGACCGTCGAATTCGCCGACTGCTCCGTACCGCCCGTCACCCAGGGTATCGTGCCGCCCGGCCAGGCCGTCGACTGGATCAGCGCGGCCGCCGGCAGCGCCTGGGCGCCGTAGCTCGTCACCTGAAAATCGACCGCCGGGAACATCGACGGGGTGATTTTCGAGAGCTTGTTGATGATGGCCGTTGCCTGGCCATTGGTCCCCCAGATCGGGTCCGCGTCCGCGCTGGACGTGCCGGCGCCGGCCGCCGCGGAACTCGAAGAGCCGCTGCCACTGCCGCTTCCGCATCCGGGCAGGGTGCCCAGCAACGTTGCCCCGGCGGTGGCGCTCGCGAAAGCGATGAACGTGCGCCGGGCCGGCGACGACGGCTGGTTGGCGTGGTGTGCTGGGCGCTGGGATTTGTCTCTATTGTGCTCTGCCATCTTTTATTTTCCTGTTTTGTCAATCTGATGTGCAATTGATCGACCGACGAACATGAATGCACGCGACGTCGCCGACGCCGTGGTGCTTCCACAGTCGAGATGAGAGCCGATGGGGCCAGATTTGCTGCCCGGATCTCGCCAGCATTGTTGTTAGACGACTTTAGTATTGTCAATCCTTTTAGACCAGGTGAAAACGATTAGCCAATTTTGTCGGGCCAATGTTAAGAAGTATTACAAGTTAGGAGAAATCGGCGGGATCGCCTGGACTCGCGGCTGCGGCCCCCAGAGGCGGCAGCGGACGACTTTGGCAGCCGGTCGCGAAGGTCCGTGTTGCGGCTCGTAGTTACGCTCAGTGGTACTCGTAGTGGCGTAACTCGGCCCGTTAATCCTGCTAGCGTGTTCTCGCCGGGCATAGCGAAACCTGTGAGTTTCACCGTTCCGGTTTATCGCCTGAAGGGTCGCTTCGAGGTTGGCAGCCTTGCGAAGCACAGATACCGGCACCATATCGAGCAACGCTTGCCGTGCCCGGCAGCAAGCAGGCCACTGATGGTGCGAACCGCTCTCCCTTCCAACGGAGAGTGGACACATCGGTATGGTTGAGTACAAGGCACCGCAAGCAGCAGGAAGGGCGTCGTTGACGGTTCGTTGTCCAGCCCATCGGTTGCCCGATTCACCGTATTGGCTACGAGACGTTTCTTCTATTTTTGTGCAATCCCGCTTCGCGCCGAGGCGATTATTTTCCGATATTAAATAATTAGCAATCCGTATCAATAGAAAGTAGACCGCATGATTTGCGCTTCATCTGCGAGCACTCGTTTTCATGCGGTCTGGCCGGAATATCCCGCTGCGGGCACGTCAAAGCAGCGCATAAAGGGAGCGACTCTCACGGAACGGTGCCGATGACCGGATTCGGAAGAACTGGCCGGTGCCCTGCCGGCTAACGCGCCGGCAGGGCATTCAAGAATTTCCGCCGCCACTGAAATCAACGTACGAAAGCCTCTCGTCATGAGACACGCTGCCGGAAAGCGGGTGTGCGCCTATCTCTTCAAGTATTTGATAAGTCGAGTCACGATTCGTCATCAACCGCCATTGACTTCCGCCGGCGGGTTCCCGCCCCACTCCATCCCGACATGCTTCCAGCGCGCGGCTCATGACGCCTCGTTCGAATGACCAGACGGCGACGCCCTCGTTGGCCATGGCCGCGATTGAGATCCCGAGAGACTGGCAGAGGATTTCCTTGGCCGCGACATCGGCAGAATCCGCGCGTCTGGATGCCTCGATCAACGACTCCGTCGTCGTATCAACCACGCGACCGTCGTGTGCAAAAAGCGGCATGTCGACTGTCCACGCTTCTGGCGGACAGGCCTTGCTCACAGGATCCAGCCTGATCAGCGGATTGACTTCAGCAGGGTAAATGCGGCACACCCGGGGGCGTTCGGAGTAAATGCCGCAGCGCATGTCTGCGCCCAGATTTGGGCAGGGGCCATCAAACAACGCGACAAGGGTAACTGTCACGCGTACGGGAAGCTTGCCACTTTGCGCCGGGAAGGATCGCTTGCGCTTGTGTTGCGCCGGCAGATTGGCAACATCGGGCTCCACCGGCCACGAAATCGCTTCGGAAAAGCATTTGACGTCGCCCCCGGCGCGTAACCACGCTATCGCCTCTTCGACACTCAGAGGCAGGCCAAGATCGTGGCAGCATTTTCCGCATTTCGTGCAGGAAAAGTGTATTGAATGACTCATGGAAATTCCGGCATGTTTGTCTGGAGCGGGACGCTATCCGATCATTGCCGAAGGACATGACCACGGCGAGACACGAGCGGCATCCGCACCCGCTTGCTGCGCAACTGTCTGACGTGCGAGTCCATCGCGACGCGATGTCGACTGCACATCAGCCTGGACACGTTAGCTGAACCCGTATGGAAATCAATCTGGCTCGGTGACCGGAACGGCGAATCGCATCGATCACCTGTATGTGAGATCGGGGCTAGAGGCTGATCATGATAGCCCCGCGGAGAATAGCGCAAATCGCTTAAGCAATTCTTATTGCTTCCATACATTTACCTTTTTTGTTCCTGTCATTTACTCCATTCTCCAGGGAGCAGGGGCTGGCATACGTCAGATACTCGCCTGGTTCACGCGCTTCGTCAGTTCCGCGGCACTTTCCTTTCGTTCGCTGTACCGGTCGACCAGATAAGGACCCATGTCCCGGGTCAGCAATGTGAATTTGACCAGTTCCTCCATCACGTCCACGACGCGGTCGAAATACGCCGACGGCTTCATGCGCCCGGCTTCATCGAACTCCATGAAAGCCTTGGCCACCGACGACTGGTTGGGGATGGTCAGCATCCGCATCCAGCGTCCGAGCACGCGCATCTGGTTGACGGCATTGAACGACTGCGACCCGCCGCTCACCTGCATCACGGCGAGCGTCTTGCCCTGGGTCGGCCGGATCGCGCCGACCGAAAGCGGAATCCAGTCGATCTGCGACTTCATGATGCCCGTCATCGCGCCGTGCCGTTCCGGCGAGCACCAGACCATGCCTTCGGACCACAGCACCAGGTCCCGCAATTCGGCCACTTTGGGATGGCTGTCCGGCGCGTCGTCCGGCAGGGGCAAGCCGCTTGGGTTGAAGGTTCGGACTTCGGCCCCCATGGCCGTGAGCAGGCGCGCGGCCTCTTCGGTCAGCAAGCGGCTAAACGAGCGCTCGCGCAGGGAACCATAGAGAAGCAGGATGCGCGGCGGATGGGGCGAAGCGTTCGCGGGCTGCAGGCGACCAATATCGGGTACCCGAAACAGCGAAGGGTCAACCTGCGGCAGTTCAGCCGTGAGATCGGATTCAGGGTTGCGATGAATGATGCCGTTGCTCATGCGATTGATTCCTTATCCTTCAGGCACATTCGTACCAGTCTTTTGAACGGTTGACGATGCGCACGACCAGCAGCATGACCGGCACTTCGATCAGCACGCCCACCACCGTGGCAAGCGCGGCACCTGAATTGAAACCGAACAGGCCGATCGCAGTGGCCACAGCGAGTTCGAAGAAGTTCGATGCGCCGATCAGCGCCGACGGGCAGGCCACATTGTGTTTTTCGCCGACCGCGCGATTGAGCCAGTACGCAAGGGCCGAGTTGAAGAACACCTGGATCAGGATCGGAATGGCCAGCAGAACGATGACGAGCGGCTGCTTCAGGATGGCTTCGCCCTGGAACGCGAACAGCAGCACCAGCGTGGCGAGCAGCGCGGTGATGGACCAGGGGCCGATCTTCGCCAACGCCGCTTCGAACGCCGCCTGCCCTCTCGCGAGCAGCACCATGCGCAGGATCTGCGCGAGGATCACCGGGATGACGATATAGAGCACAACGGAGGTGAGCAGCGTCGCCCATGGCACCGTGATCGCCGACATGCCGAGCAGCAGGCCGACGAGCGGCGCGAAAGCGACCACCATGATGCTGTCGTTCAGGGCCACCTGCGAGAGCGTGAACAGCGGATCGCCGCCGGTCAGCCGGCTCCAGACGAACACCATCGCCGTGCAAGGGGCCGCCGCAAGCAGGATGAGGCCCGCAACGTAGCTGTCGAGTTGCGCGGCGGGCAGCATCGGCGCGAAGAGATGCTTGATGAAGATCCAGGCAAGAAACGCCATCGAAAATGGCTTCACCAGCCAGTTCACGACGAGCGTGACGCCAATTCCTTTGATGTGCTGACGGACTTCATGCAACGAGCCGAAGTCGACCTTGACGAGCATCGGGATGATCATCACCCAGATCAACAGGCCGACCGGGAGGTTGACATGGGCGTACTCCATCCGGCCAATCGCCTGGAAGACACCGGGCAACACCTGGCCAAGCAGGATGCCCGCGACGATGCACAGCACGACCCATACGGTCAGGTAACGCTCGAAGAAACTGATGGCCGGTTTCGCAGCGCTCTTTCTCGAAGCGGCGACATTGGGGGTGTTCATGGGACGACTCGGCGGGGAATGGTTCAGCTTTGCAGGATGTCGTTTAGCGCATGCTGGAGTTCGGCGTCACTCAAGCGATCCAGCGGCAGTTCAAGCAATTGCAGCATGCGATAGCCGATTGCCTGGCGCGTGCGTTCGAACGCTTGCCGCTTGCCTTCATCGCCGCCCGGCGCGTTCGAAGGATCGGCGTAACTCCAGTGGACCTTGACCGGGCTTCCCGGCCAGAACGGACACTGTTCGGCGGCTGCGCTATCGCACACCGTGATGACGATGCGCATTTGCGGCGCGCCTTCCTTCGCGAACTCGTCCCAGCTTTTGCTGCGATAGCCTTCCGTATCGATGCCGGCGTTCGTCAGCGCTTCGAGCGCGAACGGATTGATCCGGCCGCTTGGCGCACTGCCTGCGCTATAAGCGCGGACATCCTTGCCGAGCTTGCGCGCCCAATGGTTCAACATGCCCTCTGAAAGCACGCTGCGCGCGGAATTGTGGGTGCAGAGAATGAGTACGTTAGTGGTCATGCGTAGGAAACCTTATTGTTTGCCGATGCTATGTATGGCTTTGCGCACGGCCACGGCGACCATCGTGTAGAACGCGGCACCGGTG
This sequence comes from Paraburkholderia sp., assembly GCF_035501035.1. Taxonomy (GTDB): domain Bacteria; phylum Pseudomonadota; class Gammaproteobacteria; order Burkholderiales; family Burkholderiaceae; genus Paraburkholderia. Next base: position 53,468 of record NZ_DATJWR010000278.1, on the reverse strand, counting down.
GCAAGATTGTCAGCGTGGACCTGGACGCGAATGTGATACCGCTTCATGGCGGCGCTGCGTCAGCATTTGCATGAGCCCACGCCCGGCTCGAGGCAAGCCTGGCCCTGGCAGCAGTTTTCGGTCAGAAAGCCCAGCAGCGCATTCATCTGCTCGAAGGCGGTCCGATAGATCAAGCTGCGCCCATCGCGCTCCTGCGTGATCAGCCCGGCATGCATCAGTTCCTTCAGATGAAAGGAAAGCGTCGCGTTGGGAACATCGAGCTGCTCGGCGATGGCGCCCGGCGTCAGTCCCTCGGGGCCGGCCACGACCAGCATCCGGAACACACGCAGGCGAAGCCCGTGAGCAAGCGCCGCAAGGGCGCGGATGACATCGTTTTCTTCCATATTTCCAATATATTCGAAATGATGGCCGAGCGCAAGCAATCCTGATTGCCGGCGACGTCTCGTTCCCGGTCGCCCCGTGCCAGTCGGAGCTATCGAACGAACGTCATCCACTTTCGATGCGCGGCATGACGAAAATGCATGCGCGTCATGCGAACTAATCGATTGTTCGCGGCCCCTGGCCACTCTGAAAATGTCGCAAGACGCTGCCCCAACCCCGGTGCAGCGCATGCGCGGTGACAGGCCAGATCCAGGTGCCGACCAGCACGCGCCGCACCGGCCCCTCCCGTGCCGGGAGCAACGATGAGCGACGATCGATGAATTCACAAAACTTCTCCCCATGCCTCAAGGAGGCATTCGCCCCTTCGCCAATCGCCACGCCGCGCGGCGTGCCAACCTGTGGTGAGGCACTCGTCGCGCTGCTGGAACGCTATGGCGTGGAATACGTATTCGGGATCCCGGGCGTGCACACCGTCGAGCTGTACCGGGGCCTCGCCGCCTCGTCGCTCAGCCACGTCACGCCGCGCCACGAACAGGGCGCGGGCTTCATGGCGGACGGCTACGCGCGCGTCACCGGCAAGCCTGGTGTCTGCTTCATCATCACGGGCCCCGGCATGACGAACATTGCTACCGCGATGGCCCAGGCCTACGCGGACTCCGTCCCGATGCTCGTGATCTCGAGCGTCAATGCGCGGCGCGAACTCGGCAGCGGCGACGGCCGGCTGCATGAATTGCCCTCGCAGCAGCAGGTTTTCGCGGGCATGACGGCCTTCTCGCACACGCTCTTCGATGCGGCCGACCTGCCGCAAGTGCTCGCGCGGGCGTTCGCCGTCTTCACGAGCGAGCGACCGCGTCCGGTTCACATCGAAATTCCGCTCGATGTGATCGTCGCGCCCGCGCCGGGTCTCGCGCAAGCGCCGGTCGTGCGGGCCTCGAAGCCCGCGCCCGACGCCTGCGCGATCGAGGCAGCCGCCTCCCTGCTCGCCAAGGCGAAACGTCCGCTGATCCTCGCTGGCGGCGGCGCCGCGCACGCCGGGGCGCCGCTGCGCGCGCTGGCCGAGCGCCTGCAGGCGCCCGTCGCGCTCACGATCAATGCAAAGGGTTTGCTGCCGCCCGATCATCCGCTCTTGCTCGGCTCGACGCAGTCGCTGCCGCAAACGCGCGCGCTCGTGCGCGAAGCCGATGTCGTCCTCGCCATCGGCACCGAGTTGGGCGAAACGGACTACGACGTCATGTTCAATGGCGGCTTCGCCATCGACGGGCAATTGATCCGCATCGACATCGACGCCGAGCAGTTGATGCGCAACTTCTGGCCGGACTGCGCGATCGTCGGCGACGCGCGCAGCGCGCTCTCAGGCCTGCTCGCCACGCTCGATTCGCATGAAACACGCGAAACGCGCGAGCCGCGCGCGGCATCCGCCAATTGGGGCGCCACGCGCGTCGCGTCCGTGCGCGCCGCCATCGCCGCCGGCTACGACGCATCCACGCGCGTCCAGGCCAAGCTGCTCGACACCCTTGCGGCCGCGCTGCCCGACGTGATCGTCGTGGGCGACTCGACGAGCCCGGTCTATGCCGGCAATTTCACCTACGATGCGGCCGCGCCGCGTTCGTGGTTCAACTCGTCGACGGGTTACGGCACGCTGGGCTACGGCCTGCCAGCCGCCATTGGCGCCAAGCTCGCCGCGCCGCAGCGCCCCGTCGTCTGCCTGATCGGCGACGGCGGCCTTCAGTTCACGCTGCCCGAGCTCGCCAGCGCCGTCGAAGCCGGCGTGCCCGTGATCGTCGTCGTCTGGAACAACAAGGGCTACGGCGAGATCCGCAAGTACATGGTCGCCCGCGACATCACGCCGGTCGGCGTCGATCCGTACACGCCCGACTTCCTCGCCCTCGCCCGCGGATTCGGCTGTGCGGCGCGCAGCGCCAACGGTCCCGCCGCGCTCGCCGCGGCGCTGGAAGACGCGGCGGCTCTGAGCGTGCCGACTGTGATCGAGATTCATGAAGCGGACTGGTTCGCGAAGGTGGTCGCATGAACACGGCCGCGCTCAGCCAGTACGACGTGCCGCTGCACACGCAGCTCCTCATCGGCGGATCCTGGTCCGCCTCTGCCGACGGCCGACGACTGCCCGTGATCAATCCGTCGACGGAAACCGTGATCGCCGAAGTCGACGCGGCCGGCGAGGCCGACGTCGAGCGCGCGGTTCGCGCCGCCGCACACGCATTCGAAGGCTGGAAATCGACGACGGGCGCGGCACGCGCCGCGCGGCTGCGCTCGATCGCGCGTGGTGTCGAAGCGCAGCGCGAACGCCTCGCCGCTTTGCAGTCGCTCAATAACGGCAAGCCGCTCGCCGAAGCCGACATCGACGTGAGCGATGTCGTCGCCACGTTCGACTATTACGCCAGTCTCGCCGAAGGGCTCGACACGCTCGGCGAAACCGAGGTCGAACTACCCGGCACGGACTTCCGTGCGTGGATCCGGCGCGAGCCGGCCGGCGTCGCCGCGCTGATCGTCCCCTGGAATTTCCCGATGGTGACGACGGCGTGGAAGCTCGCGCCTGCCCTGGCGGCAGGCTGCACGGTCGTGCTGAAGCCGTCGGAGGTCACGCCGCTGCCGGAACTGGAACTGGCCGCAATCGCCATGGAAGCGGGCCTGCCGCCCGGCGTGCTCAACGTGATCACCGGCACCGGTCCCGAAGTCGGCGCCCGGCTCGCGGCCCATCCGAGCGTTGCCAAAGTGTCCTTCACGGGCAGCACCGCCGTCGGCACGCAGGTCATGAAAACCGCCGCCGAAACGATCAAGGGCGTGGGCCTCGAACTGGGCGGCAAATCGTCGATCGTCGTCTTCGCCGATGCCGACCTCGACCTCGCCGTCGATCTGATCGCAGGCGGCGGCTTCTTCAACGCCGGACAAATGTGCTCGGCGACATCGCGCGTGCTCGTGCAGCAGCCCATTGCCGCCGAATTGCTAGCACGCCTCGCGCAGCGCGCCGAAAACCTCGTAGTCGGCGATCCGTTCGCGCCAGGCGTCCAGATGGGCCCGCTCACGAGCTGCGCGCAGTACGCGCGCGTGACGCACGCGATCGCCGAAGGCTGCGCGAGCGGCGCACGGCTCGTCGCGGGCGGCACGCCGCCCGAACGGCCCGGTTACTTCGTACGCCCGACCATCTTCGCCGACGTGCCGACCGAAAGCGCGCTATGGCGCGACGAGATCTTCGGCCCCGTGCTCTGCGTACGCGCGTTCGATACCGAGGCCGAGGCCATCGCCACGGCCAACGATACCCAGTACGGCCTCGTCGCGACCGTGGTGACGCGCGACGCCGCGCGCGGCACGCGCATGGCCGCCGCGCTCGAAGCGGGTGTGGTGTGGCTCAACTCGCCCCAGGTGATCTTTCCTCAGACCTCATGGGGCGGCTACAAGCAGAGCAGTCTCGGCCGCGAACTCGGCCCGTTTGGCCTCGCCGCGTTTCAGGAAATCAAGCAGGTGGTGCGGCCCGCCTGAGCGCGCCCTCGCTCCCAGCGCGCCATGAGGGAATCTCATGGCACGCATGAGGAGATTTCGATTGTTGGGGGAATTTGGGCCACCTACATTTTCTTCAAACCCCCGCGCCGCGGGACAGCGGTCAACGCCCCGTCCAGGCCCCTACGGAACCCCTTCGAGGCCGCGTCATTCCACAGGAGAGCATCATGCAGAGTTTCAAACCCGGCAGAAGGCAGGCCATTAAGGTCATCGGCGCGACGCTCGGTGCATGCGCCGTACCGATGCCGTTCGTTCAGACGGCCCGCGCCCAGAATCATAATTTCGCCGGCAAGACGCTGCGTCTTCTGACGTGGTCGGACGATACCGGCGCGGCCGCGCTGCGCAACATCGCGGAGACGTTCAGCAAGCAGACGGGCGCGAAAGTCATCGCGGACCGCGCCGACGGCACGTCCGGCATGGTCGCGAAGGTCAAGGCCGCGGGCGACCGTCCCACGTACGACGTCATCACGCTTGCCGGCGTCGGCGCTTCCGGTCTTGCCGACGCGGGCCTCCTCGCCAAGCCAGATCTCGACCGCCTGCCGAACCTGAAGGACGTTCCGGCTGCCTACCGAACCGGCGCGAACGGCTTTGGCGTGGGCTATCTCCTGTGGTCGGACGGGCTCGTCTACAACACCTCGACCGTGAAGACGCCGCCCGCAAGCTACGAGGCGCTTTGGGATCCGAAGTATTCGGGCCGCCTCTTCCTGCCGCCGCCGGAATGGGCCGAAGCCGTGGACCTCACGATCATCGCGGCCAAACTCGCTGGCGGCTCGCAACAGAACATCGAGCCCGGCTTTCACAAGCTCGCCGAACTGAAGGACCGCGTGATGACGCTCGGCGAGAACCCGAACCAGATTGCCGACCTGTTCCGCACCGGCTCGCTCGACATCGGCGGCATCTATTCCGCTGCGTTCTTCCCCGACCAGATCCGCAAGCCCGAATACAACATGGGCATCACGTACGGCATGAAGGAAGGCTTCGCCACGCAGCTGATGTTCACCGTGATTCCGAAAGCGCACCCTGGCGACCTCGACCTCATTCACGCGTTCATCAACCACTCGCTCGACGCGGGCGTGCAGGGCCGCATGGCGGCCGACGTGCTGAACGGCCCTGTCAACGGCCGCGCGGTGATCCCGGCCGAAAGCCGCGCATTCGTGCCCTCGCCCAAACAGATCGCCGAAAAAGCCGTGCTGCACGACGACAAGGCGCTCGCCGCCGTCCAGGCCGCATGGATCAAGCGCTACACCGGCCTCTTCGCCGCCTGACGCCATGTCCGCCCTTTCATCACCCACCGCGCAGCCGGCCGCATCGTCCACGAGCGAGGCGCGCGACCAGCCCGCGCTGCCCCGCGTGCCGCCATGGCTGCTGCTCGCGCCGATCGTCGCCGTGCTCTCCGTGCTCGTCGCCGCCACGCTCGTCGTGCTGCGCATGAGCTTCGGCGTGTCCGGCAACGAATGGCACACGTTCACGCTGCAGAATTACGCGGACCTCGCGGACGCTTACTTCCTCAAGTCGCTCTGGCTCACGGTCCGGCTCGCGTTCGAGAGCATGGTCTTCGCGATGCTGCTCGCAATTCCCGTGGCGCTAGCGATGGCCCGCACCGAATCGCGGCTCGCGCGCCGCCTCATCCTGGCCTGCGTGCTGTTGCCGCTGCTCGTGAACCTGCTGCTGCAGGGCTACGGCTGGCTCGTGATCCTCGGCCCAGCGGGGCTGCTGAACCATGCGTTGAAGGCGGCCGGCCTCGCGGGGCGTCCGGTGATGTGGTTGTACCGCGAACAGGGCGTGCTGCTCGGCCTGATCCAGACCGCCTTCCCGCTCGCCGTTCTGCCGATGTCGAGCGCGCTGCGCGCGGTCTCGCGCTCGTTCGACGAAGCCTCGGCCACGCTCGGCGCCTCGCGCTGGCAAACGCTGCGGTACGTCACGCTGCCGCTCGCGATGCCGGGCATCGTATCCGGCGCGCTGCTCGTGTTCGCCTACAACGCGAGTGCGTTTGCGGTTCCGCTGCTGCTCGGTGGCCGGCGCGTGCCGATGCTCGCGGTGCTCGTGCACGACCAGGTGGCCCCGCTGCTGAACTGGCCGGCCGCTTCGGCCTCGGGCGTCGCGCTGATGGCCACGACGCTCTCGGTGATGGCCATATCCCAGCGCCTCGCGCGCCGCCTGCAACACACCGTGGAGCCCCGCTGATGAACCGCCTCCTCCCCAACCCGGCGCTGCCGGGGCGCCTCGGCCGCTCGACCGCCTCGCTCGCCGGCCTCGTGCTGTTTCTCGCCGCGCTGCCGATCCTCACGATGATCGTCATGTCGTTCGGCACGGCCGATACGCTCGAATTTCCGCCCGCGCATTTCGGCCTGCACTGGTACCGCGCCGCGTGGCACACGTTCGTCTCGCCCGACGCAACCGACACGCTCTCGATGGGCACCGCGCTCACCACGAGCCTCGTCGTCGCCATCGCCACGATGGTCGTCTCGACGGTGGCCGCCGTGCCGGCCGCCTACGCGCTCGCGCGTTACCGCTTTCGTGGTCGCATGCTCGTCGAGCAACTGGTCGCGCTGCCGATCGTCTATCCGGTCGTCATGCTTGGGCTCGCGCTGCTGCTCGTCTTCAACGCGCTGCCCGTCGAACTCGGCGTGGTGCGGCTCATCACGGCGCACGTGATCCTCACGCTGCCGTTCACGGTCAAGAACTGTGCGGCTTCGGTGGCCTCGATCGGTCCCGAGTTCGAGGAAGCGGCCTGCCTGATGGGCGCGAGCCCGGGCCGCGCGCTGCGCGACGTCGTGCTGCCGCTCATGCGGCCCGGCATTCTCGCCGGCATGCTGTTCGCGTTCATCGTGTCGTTCAACGAGTTCACGGTGACGTTCTTTCTCTACAACATCGACACGATGACGCTGCCGGTCTGGCTCTATAGCCGCACCGTCTCGTCGCTCGACCCGACCGTGTTCGCCTTTGCGGTGTTCATCGTTGCGATCGACTTCGCGCTGATCTGGCTGCTCGAAAAGCTCGTCGGCGACAACGGCGTTGCGCTCTAGGCGCTCGCTGCGCCCTCCCGCCCCCGACCAAGGAATGACGATGACCCAGCTGATACTGCAGGACGTGACGAAACGCTTCAACGAAGCGTACGCCGTCGATCACGTGAACCTGAGCGTCCCCGACGGCAAGCTCGTGTGCTTTCTCGGCCCCTCGGGCTGCGGCAAGACCACGCTGATGCGCATCATCGCCGGGCTCGAAACGCCCACGTCCGGCTCGATGACGTTTGCCGGCGAAAACCTGCTGCGCGTGAGCGCAAACCGCCGCAACTTCGGCATGGTGTTCCAGTCGCTCGCGTTGTTCCCGCATATGACGGTCGCGCAGAACATCGCGTATCCGCTGCGCCTGCGCAAGACCGATACGGCCGCGCAGTCGCGCCGCGTGGCCGAGCTGCTCGACCTGATCCAGTTGCCGCACGTCGCGGACCGGCTCGTCACGCAACTCTCCGGCGGCCAGCGCCAGCGTGTGGCGATTGCGCGCGCGATCGCCACGTCGCCACGCCTGCTGCTGCTCGACGAGCCGCTTTCCGCGCTCGACGCCAAGCTGCGCGAAGCGATGCAAGTCGAGATCAAGCTACTGCAGCAACGGCTCGGCATCACCACGATCATGGTCACGCACGACCAGCGCGAAGCAATGACGATGGCCGACGAGATCGTCGTGATGGAGAAAGGCCGCATCCAGCAGATCGGCAGGCCGCTCGACATCTATCGCGACCCCGTCAACGAGTTCGTCGCCGATTTCATCGGCCTCGGCAACATCCTGCCCGTGGAAGGCGCCGGCGACGGCCAGATCGTGCTGCGCGGCGGCCAGCGCCTCGCCGTGGCGAACGTGGGCCGGGCGGCGGGGGCTCAACACGACGTGCGCCTGCTGATCCGCCCGGAAGACGTATGCGTGCGATCGCGCGGCGACGCCGCCGCGCCGAACACGTTCGCCGGCGTGGTGACGTTCGTGCGCGACGTGGGCGTTTCGATCGAGGCCACCATTGCGTGCGAAGGCTTCACGCTGACCGCCACTACGACGCCGCGCGAAACGCCCGACCTGCACACGGGCATGCCCGTGTTCGCCGAATTGCCGCCGCACGCCTGCAAGCTCATTGCCGCGCGTGCAGCCGCTTGACGCCCGCAACCTTCGCGCTCCGCACGAATAGCACAACGAAACGATCCACACACCGAATCTTCCAAGGAGACAGCTCACCATGAACGCCTCGTCCCAAATCACCCACCGTGCCCGCTTCGCCCGCGGATTGCTCGCCCGCGCGGCCGTGACGCTCGCCTGCGCAGGCATGCTCGCCGCCGTCGCGCCGGCCGCGCACGCCGACGCGCTCGATACGATCGCGAAGTCGGGCGTCGTGCGCATCGGCGTATTCGAAGACTACCCGCCGTTCGGCTCGATCGGTCCCGACATGCAGCCGCAAGGCTACGATATCGACATGGCCGCGCTGATTGGCAAGGCGCTCAATGCGAAGGTCGAACTCGTGCAGGTCACGGGCGACAACCGCATGGCCTACCTCGCCGATCACAAGACCGACATGCTGCTGTCGGTCGGTCAAACGCCCGAGCGCGCGAAGGTCATCGACTTCTCGCAGGCGTACGCGCCGTACTATCTGGCCGTGTTCGGCCCGAAAAACGTCCCCGTGAAGAGCGCGGCCGATCTCGCGGGCAAGAGCATCGCGGTTGCGCGCGGCACGCTGGAAGACCTGAGCGTGACGAAGGTCGCGCCGCCCAGCGCGACGATCAAGCGCTTCGACGACCCGAACGGCGCGATCGCCGCGTTCCTCTCGGGCCAGGCGCAGTTGCTCGTCGTCGGCAACGACGTGGGTGCGACCATCATCGCGCGTCACCCCTCCATCGATCCTGAGCAGAAGTTTTCGCTCTTTAGCTCTCCCGATCATGTCGGGCTGAACAAGAACGAGCCGCGCCTGATGCAGAAGGTGAACGACGCCATCGCGAGCGCGAAGAAGAACGGCACGCTCAACACGATCTCCCAGAAGTGGCTGCGCGCGCCGCTGCCCACGGACCTGTGATGCAGCGCGCCCGTCCTACGCTCCGGCTTCGAGAGGTACCGCGATGAGTTATGTCTTCGACTTTGGCGACATCGGCACCTATGCCGGCATGCTCGCACACGGCACGGCCGTCACACTCGGCCTGACTGCCGTGTCCACGGCGCTCGGCGGCCTCGTCGGCGCGGCCGGCGCGCTCGCCGCGGTCGCGGGCCCGCGCTGGGTCCGTGCCGTGGTCTCGACTTACGTCGAGCTGATCCGCAACACGCCTTTTCTCGTGCAGCTGTTCTTCGTGTTCTTCGGCTTGCCGAGCCTCGGCGTCCATATCGACGAAGTGGAGGCCGCCGTGCTCGCGATGACCGTGAACGTCGGCGCCTATGCGATCGAGATCGTGCGCGCGGGCATCGATTCGGTCCCGCGCGGCCAGACGCAGGCTGCGCTGGCGCTCGGACTGCGCGGGCCGCAACTGTTCGGCCACATCGTGCTGCCACAGGCGCTCGCCAACGTCTTTCCCGCGCTCGTGGGCCAGGTGCTGATCGTGATGCTCGGCTCGGCCGTCGTCTCGCAGATCTCGGTGCAGGACCTCACCTACGCGGCGAACTACATCCAGTCGCGCGACTTCCGCGCCTTCGAGACCTACATCATCGTCACGGCGATCTACCTGTTCCTCTCGATCGCGCTGCGCTGGCTGCTCAACCGCCTCGGCGCACGCCTCTTCGCCGGGCGCGTCGCGAACGGCGTGACCCGAGCCCGCACGACGCGCAGAGTGCTCGGGCGCTTCAGCTTGCGCAAGCGCGCCGCACGCGCATCCATCTCCACGGAGGGCATGTCATGATCGAGTTTTCGACCTGGGACATCGCGTACAACCTGCTGCTCGCCGCGCGCTGGACCGTGCTGCTCTCGCTGATCGCCTTCGTCGGCGGCGGCCTCGCCGGCCTCGTGCTGCTCGCTATGCGCGTCTCGCCGATCCCCGCGCTGCATCGTGTCGTCAACGGCTATATCGAAGTCTTCCAGGGCACGCCGCTCCTCATGCAGCTCTTCCTTGGCTTCTTCGGGCTGCCGCTGCTCGGCGTCGACGTCACGCCGTGGGCCGCCGCCACCGTCACGCTCACGCTCTACACCAGCGCGTATCTCGTCGACATCTGGCGCGGCTGCGTCGAGGCCATCCCGCGCGGTCAATGGGGCGCGGCCGCGAGCCTCGGCATGACCTGGCCGCAGCAGCTGCGCCATGTGATCTGGCCGCAGGCGTGGAAGATCGCGGTGCCGCCCACCGTCGGTTTTCTCGTGCAGGTGGTGAAGAGCACCGCGCTGACTTCGATCGTCGGCCTGACCGAACTCGTCAAGACGGGCGAGATCATCACCAATGCCGTGTTCCGCCCGTTCCCGATCTACGCGATGGTCGCGTTGATCTACTTCGCCATGTGCTTTCCGCTGACCTGGTATGCGCGCGTGCTCGAACGCCGCTACCGCGCGGCGCGCGCGCGCTGAGCCCCTTTTTGCAGATGCAGGTATCGATATGATCGCCATAGACAACGTTTCCAAGTGGTACGGCCCATTCCAGGTCCTCACTGGCTGCACGACGCAGGTGAACAAGGGCGAAGTGGTCGTCGTTTGCGGGCCCTCGGGCTCGGGCAAGTCCACGCTCATCAAGACCGTCAACGGACTCGAGCCGTTCCAGCACGGCGAGATCCGCGTGAACGGCCAGTCGGTCGGCGACAGAAAAACCAACCTCCCGAAGCTGCGCTCGAAGGTGGGCATGGTATTTCAGCACTTCGAACTGTTCCCGCACCTCTCGATCACCGAGAACCTCACGCTCGCGCAGGTCAAGGTGCTAGGCCGCAGCAAGGACGAGGCCACCTACAAGGGCCTCAAGCTGCTAGACCGCGTGGGATTGCGCGCGCATGCCGACAAATTTCCGGGCCAGCTTTCGGGCGGGCAGCAGCAGCGCGTGGCGATTGCACGCGCGCTGTCGATGGATCCCATCGCGATGCTGTTCGACGAACCGACTTCGGCGCTCGACCCCGAGATGATCAACGAAGTGCTCGACGTGATGGTCGAACTCGCGCAGGAAGGCATGACGATGATGTGCGTGACGCACGAAATGGGCTTCGCGAAGAAGGTGGCGCATCGTGTGATCTTCATGGACCGTGGCATCATCGTCGAAGATGACACGAAGGACGCCTTTTTTGCAGCGCCGCGCTCGGACCGCGCGCGCGACTTCCTCGCGAAGATCCTGCACTGAAGGGCCAGCCACGAGCCTGGAGCCCCCGCCATGAGACGCCTACCTCCTCTGAACGCCCTGCAGATCTTCGAAACGGTGGCCCGCTACGGCAGCTTCACGCGCGCGGCGGACCATCTCTGCCTGACGCAGGGCGCAGTCAGCCGGCAGATCCTCGCGCTGGAAGACTACTATCGCCTGCCGCTCTTCAAGCGGGCGCCGAAGGGCCTCATGCTCACGGCCGAGGGCGAACAGTTGCTGCCGGCCGTGCGCGAAGGCTTCGCCCGCATCGAGGAGGCTTCCGTGCGGCTCACGCGGCAGCGCACCGAACTCGCGCTAAAGGTGCCGACCTGCGTCATGCGCTGGATGCTTCCGCTCATCATGCGTTTTCAGACCGAACATCCCGACCTGCAGGTGCAGATCACCACGACGTGGCATCACGAAGTCGACTTCCAGGCCGAACCGTACGATGCGGCCATCATCTACGGTTCTTCGCCCGGCACCGACGTGCATGCGGTGCCGCTCTTCGACGAATACCTGACGCCAGTGTGCACGCCCGAGCTTGTACGGGCGCATCCGCTCACGCAGCCCGGCGACCTCGCGCAGCACACGCTGCTGCACCCCACGCGCGACCACGTCGACTGGCGCCTGTGGCTCACGCGCGCCGGCGCAACCGAAGTCGACGCGAACGTCGGGCCTACGTTCCAGTCGCTCGACCTCGCGACGAGCGCGGCCATGCAGGGCTTCGGCGTCTCGATCGGCGACCGGACCCTCGTCGCCGAGGACATCGCCGCAAACCGGCTCGTCACGCCGTTCGACCTGGCCGTGGAGACCGGCCACCGCTACTACTTCGTCTATCCAGAGTGCGTGGCGCAGCAGCAGAAAGTGAAGCTCTTCAGCGAGTGGATCGCGCGCAACCGCGAAGTCCCGGCGGCGACCGAAGTCGCCATGAAGTAAGGGCGGTCCACAGGAGAATCATTCGATTGAAGTTCGGCGGCGTGTTAGGCCAAATGAACGCCCTGGCCCGTGTCCGCAAGACACATGGCCTCATCGCCTGACCGACTGCCGCGCAGTGCCGGCCGGCGCCCCCGAAACGGGAGACCGGACCGTGTGGAGGGCAGCTCGCAACTGCCCGATGTGAGTGGATTCGGTTCAGTCCCGGTATTTCACGCCAGGCAGCACGCAAAGCATTTCGTACGCGAGATTCGCGCCGAGCAGCGCCGTCGTGCCGAACGGATCGTAGGGTGGCGCGACTTCCACCAGATCCGCGCCGACGAGATCGAGGCCGCGGCAGCCACGGATGATCTCGAGCGCCTGCGGCACGGTGAGCCCTGCAATTTCCGGTGTGCCGGTGCCCGGCGCGTATGCGGGGTCAATACCGTCAATATCGAAGCTCAAGTACACGGGGCCGCCGCGCACACGTTCGCGCACCTCGGCCATGAGCGGTTCGAGCGAGCGGTTCCAGCAGCTTTCGGCCTGGACCACACGAAAACCCTGTTCGCGGCACCAGTCGAAGTCCTCGGCCGGATAGCCGGTGCCGCGCAGACCGATCTGCACGACACGCGAAGTGTCCAGCAGCCCTTCCTCGACCGCGCGCCTGAACGGCGTACCATGCGCGATCTTTTCGCCCATCATCGTGTCGTTGACGTCCGCGTGGGCGTCGACGTGAATCAGCCCTACCTTCCCGTACCTGCGATGCAGCGCGCGCAGAATCGGCAGCGCGATGGTGTGGTCGCCGCCAAGGGTGATCGGCTTCGTACCGTGGCGCAGGATGTCGTCGTAGCCGCGTTCGATTCGCGCGATCGAATCGTGCAGGTTGTACGGATTGATCGCTACGTCGCCTATGTCGGCCACTTGCAGCGAATCGAACGGTGCCGCGCGCGTCGCCATGTTGTAAGGGCGCAGCAATACCGATTCGCTGCGGATCTGTCGAGGGCCAAAGCGTGCGCCGGTACGGTTCGACGTGCCGAGATCGAACGGCACACCAACGAAACAGGCATCGAGTCCCTCTGCCGTCGGAACGTTCGGCAGGCGCATCATGGTGGCAATGCCGCCGCAGCGCGGCATGACGTTGCCGCCCAGCGGTTGAAAATACTCGGTGGTCATCATCTCTCCCCGCGCATTGCGCGCGTCGTATCAATTCGGATCGGACTACAAAGCAAATGTAGAAAAACCCGATCTCACGAACAACCGAAATATCCTCATGGGCGTCATGAGCCCCTGTCATGGCACGCAAAATGGCATCGCTGGCACGTTCGCGTTCCGACCTTCGCGGACAATCTGGCAATTTAACCTGGCGCGGGCTGCCGGCCGGCCCCATTCGCCGTAGAATGATTGCAGGGAGGCAACATGAAGCGAGTACAGGTCTTCGGGCTGCTGTGCGGCGCACTGCTTGCCGGATGCATGTCGGCCGGTGTCGAAGTGAGCCCCGATCAGATGTCGCACTTCAGGCCCGGCGTGACGACGCTGCAACAGGTGGTAGCCGCGCTCGGCCCGGCATCGGTACAAACGGCGCTGGACGACGGTTCGACATTGCTTGTCTACACGTACGTGACATCGCGGCCCCACCCCGAAAACTTTATTCCGTTCGTCGGCGCGCTGGTTGGTGGCACCGACACGCACACGTCTGCGGCCGTGTTCCTGTTCGACACGTCTGGCGTCCTCAAGAGCGAAAACACCACGACGTCGAACGTCGGCACGGGCCTGAGCAGCGGATTGAGCGCGGAGCAGCACGGTGCGCCTGCGGCGCCGGCGGCGGCCGCTGCTGAACCACCCGCGGTCACCAGGAGCGTCCCATCGCCCACCGTGCAGAACGTCGAGCCGATTCCGGGACAAAACCTTCAGCTGGAGTTCGTAACGCCCGGCGAACCGACGCCCGGCCAGAGCGTTGAGCCAACGCCAGAGGAATAGCGATAAAAATCGCCCAGCCATAGGCAACGCGTCGGCAAACGCCATCCCCGCGGCCCCGGCACCGACCACGAGAGAGTCTCTTTCGAGCGTTTCGTCCGACATTTCGCGCTGCCGCCAAAAGCCGAAAACCACCTGAGGCGTAAGCTCGCGAAACACCACCGGACCTCCGCGGGTGGCGAGGAGTGTGCACCTGTTCCACGTCAGGTTCGACAACCTGAACCCGGTTCTTCATGCTGCCCCCCGCCCCTGGGTTGACGCCGCCCAGCGGCGCCACGGCGGCACGCCGACAAGTCAGCGCGACGGGCTCGAATGGTCGATCCGGGTTGGCCTCGGCGTGGGCATGCCCGCAACGAAGCGCGGCGCCGCGTTTGCCACGAGAATCAGCGCCGCGCCGGCCAGGCCGCTCGACACGTGCTTCAGCGCATGGCCCGCAATCACATGATGCGACAGTTCCCACACCTGCCAGTCGAGGCTTTCGAAAATCTTCGCAACGCCATAGAAAACGATCACCATCATCCAGCCGAAGACGCTGTCCACCTTGCGCGTGAGCGTCAAGCCGACGATGAAGGCGAGCCCGCCGAACTGCAGGATCGCGTAAGGCCAGAGGCTGTTGAATGCGAGCCAGTATTCGATCGTGCCCAACGACACGGCGACGAGGATCAGCAACGGCAGCCAGCCTACGCGCTGCGCAGTGGTCGAAGTCCAGAGCATCGCCAGAATGCCGGCGAAGACGATCGTCATCGGCAGGCGGTCCCAGACGAGCGTCGCGTCCGACGGCGCCCAGTGATAGTAGGCCGAGCCGATCGCAGTCAGCACGAGCCCGAATCCGGCAACGGCCATGCCCGGAAATTGCGGCGGCTGCCGTGAAGCATTGCGCTTCACCCAGCCGAGACAGGCGAAGCCCCCAGCAAGAATCACGACGTTCGACAGCACATCGGCTGCATTCGGTATGAAGCCCAGCGAGCGCTCGTCGGCGAAGTGGTGATAGGACGCCGCTTGCACGAGCGGCCACGCCAGCTGCAACGCCGTGCCCACGACGAAAAGCATGACGCCGCCAAATAGCAATCGGGTAATGTTCACGTTGGTCAGCTCCGAATTCGACGAAGCATTCAACAGACGCTGGCACCGCTTGGGCTGGCCGGGGCCGGTCGCAATGCGAAATTGCGCGGTATGTCCGTATCATCGGACATCCGGGTTTCCGTAGCAAGATTGGCCGGCAGATGCCGGAAAACACACAGGACTTTGCTTTTTCCCGCACAATGCCAAGGGTCAAACCGGATGAGTGCACGGTAAACGAGCAGCAAATGCCGGGGTAAATAATAGTTCACAAGCAAAGCTTCGACGACGCTTTCATTCCTGAACTGTGTTTCAGCGCGTACCGTCCAAAGGAGCGTTCGAACTCCGTGAAATCGCCGAAATTTCGCGCTTTTTGCCTGCCTCGCCAATGGCGAGGCGCAGTGCCTGCCTTGCTGCTGTGCGCCGGTCTGCTCAGTGGTTGCACCTTGCCGCCACTCGAAAATCGCACGGCCTCGACCGCGCTGACTCCAACACAGGCGGCGAGTACCGATCTGGGTCGCGCGATCGCGCCTGAACTTGCCGCACACCCGGGGCTTTCCGGCATCTATCCGCTTGCGGATGCGCACACGGCGTTTGCCGCGCGGATGGATCTCATCCGCGCGGCGCAGCGTACGCTCGATATCCAGTACTACATCTGGCGCGACGACATCACCGGCACGCTCCTTCTCGAGCAGATTCACGAGGCCGCAGACCGCGGTGTACGCGTGCGGCTCCTGCTGGACGATCTTGGCACCCCCTCGTCCCTCGACCCCACCCTGGCGGCGTTGGAGGAGCATCCGAACATCGAGGTCCGATTGTTCAACCCGTTCGTGGTCCGCCATCCGAAATTCCTTGGTTTTCTGACCGACTTCCCGCGCGCGAATCGCCGCATGCACAACAAGTCGCTCACTGCGGACAGCAACGCGACGATTCTTGGAGGACGCAATATCGGCGACGAGTATTTCGACGCAACCGACGGCGTCGTCTTCGCAGACCTCGACGTACTCGCGGTGGGGCCCGCTGCCGCCGACGTCTCGCGCGACTTCGACCGCTATTGGGCCAGCGCGTCGGCCTATCCGGCCGAGCGCGTTCTTCCGTATGGAAGCGTCGACCAGCTAGTCGAACTCGAACGCAAAGCGCAGGCCATCGAAAGTGATCCCGCAGCCGAGGCGTATATGGCAGCGCTGCGCGGTCCGCACGTCGTGCAAAAAATGCTGGACGACCAGCTGACGTTCGATTGGGCAACGACGCAGATGATCAGCGACGACCCCGCCAAAGGCCTGAACAACGCGCCCCCCGAAGCGCTCATTGGGCACCAGATGCGGGAAGTGCTCGGCGAACCGACGCGCGAACTCGACGTCGTATCGCCGTATTTCGTGCCGGCGAGTTCGGGCACGCAATATTTGACTGGCCTCGCCCAGAAAGGCGTCGAGGTGCGCGTGCTCACGAACGCGCTCGAAGCGACCGACGTCGTCGCCGTGCACTCCGGCTATATGAAGCGGCGCGTCGAATTGCTCAAGGGCGGTGTTCACCTGTACGAATTGCGGCGCACGCCGGGTACCGTTCTCAAGAAAGAACAGTCACCGGGTCCTTTCGGCAGTTCGGGCTCCAGCCTGCATGCGAAGACCTTCGTGGTGGATTCCGAGCGGGTGTTCGTCGGCTCGTTCAATTTCGATCCGCGCTCGGCCTATCTGAATACGGAACTTGGCCTCGTGATCGACAGCCCAGCGCTCGCGACCCGCATCGACACCAAATTCCTCGCACTGCTGCCTGTGGTCGCGTATTCGGTGCGGCTCGACGAGAACGGCAAGCTCTACTGGATCGAACGCAATGGCGACACCGAAATCCGCTACGACGTAGAGCCCAATTCGACCTGGTACGGCCGGCTCGGTGTCTGGATGCTATCGATTCTTCCAATCGAGTCGCTCTTGTAGCCCCTTCCGCCACGCACGAGTTAGCGCGCTGCATCGCACAACGCGATGTATGTTCGCAATCCTCTCGTGCACCAATGGGAGCCGCTACGCCAGCCGGAATCGTTGGCTGTGATGACCGCGCGAGGCGTGGCGCCGGCGCCAGCGCCAGCGCGATCAACGCGCGAGCATGCTGCCGCTCAACGGAACGCGAAGGCCTTATGGTTCATCGGAGTCCGTGCCGAGTTGCTCGAGTTCACGCAACTCATCTGCAGGACTCTCCGGTTGCCCGGCAGCGGTCTCATGCGTGCGATGGGGAGCATTGACGATGGGTGGAGGCATCTTGCCGATGCCTTCGTCGACGCGTTGCAGCAGATAAGGGAAGAACGGATTCGACGCAATCCGGAACATCGAGTCGAGCGTCAGAATCAACGTGCCTCGCTCACCACGCGGGGCGAGCGTACCAAGACTCACGTTGAAATTTTCATCATCGTTTGGCGCAATACCGTACAGTGCATCGGTCACCGGGAACGGGATTGCAACATGCGAGAGCGAAAAAATATCCGGCGGATAGTCAATGCTCAGAGGCCTTATGTGTGTCTCCACGCTGTCGGCGTCGATACTCCGCTCGGCCGTATGAGTCGAATCCCCCGACGCATTGGCGATGACGGTAGTGCGATAGTTCTGCGGACCGACACGCAGCAGCCGCGAGAGCGCGTTATAAGAAGCGACACGCAGGAAGGTTCTGAAGCTCACACTGCGGTTCACGTCGAACAACACGATTTCACTGCCGTTTTCGGGAAGCTTGTCGTAAAGCGAGGACATCACAGCGGGTGTGCTGACCGTGAAATCGATAACCGACTGGAACGTCAATATGGGGGGAAGCCCATTCAACCGATTCTCGCGCTCCAGCCTCGCAATCTGCTCCTGGATAGCGTTAGTGAGCAGATAGGACTGGCGCGCGCCGTTCACCGGGAACGAGTTGTATTTGAAGGGGTTGAACTCGGGCACGATGCCAAGCCACGCCGCCCGCGCGAATGCCGGCAATACCGCGGGCAGCCCGACGAGACCTGCGAATCTGGCGTAGCGCGTCACACCGATCATCGGTGAAATGAGTACGAGCCGGGTGGGCCTTGTTAGCGCGGGGTTCTCGATAGCGTCCATCGCATATTGCAGAGCGAGCGCGCCGCCGTTCGAGAAGCCCACCATTTCGAGCGGCTTGTCCGGCCCCACGCGCCGGCGCGCTTCGCGAACCGCGAGTCGCGTTGCCGCGGCCCACTCCTGCCACGTGACGTTGGTCAGCCCCGCTGGCACGGTGCCGTGACCAGGCAAGCGAATGGCAACTGCGACGAAGCCCCGGTCACGATAGTTGCGCGCGATGTGCCGCAGACTATATGGCGAATCCGTCATGCCATGCAGCAGCACCACTGCACCAAGCGGTGGCCCCGATGGTTCCAGTATGTAAGAGCGATTCCAGTCTTGAGCAAAGTGCTCCGGATAAATCGGCGAGCCCTCGTAGTATCGGTTGGACGGGACGCGCTCGGCTGGCTCGATCTTCTCGACGACGTTGACACGTACGTCCTCAAAAATCCGTGCCTCTTCTTTTGTGTAGGTGTTCCAGTCGCCGGCGTCGATTTCTTCGACACTCATCTCGCGCGGTACATAGGTGTGCCACACAGATAATTCCGGCCCGCGCAGTGAAGACCACGCTCGCAAACCCAACGCGAGTATCGCGATGAGGACAAGGATCAATGCACCTATCTTGATTGTCTTCAGCGAGATGCGTAGCATTCTTTTTCTCTTGAAAGCAGCTTCAAAAACCCGGAGGGGCCGCGCGTTTCTCGTTGTGCATAGCCTGCGTTCTGCCGCTCCACCAAGATACCTCATCTCGCACGAAGTGGCTAACGCTCGAAGCTGCGTCGCCCCGCAAGAGAGCGCGCAGCGTCGCAGGTGCGACACGTATTGATTGTCGCGACCGCATGCTCACTCTGCTGGCTGACTCTATTCGCTTCGACGCTTCTGTGGAACCCGAGAAGTAAAGAAACATACGTTCCCAGAACGGCAAGGGTGCGCAGGTCACCGCGTTTCGCGAAGTCGAACGTTCGCCTGAACGGCTGCTCGTCTCAATGGCTTGCAGTACGGCTGACGGATCGCCCGGATTCGTCGCGTTAGGGGGAAAGCGAAAGGATATGCCCGGTACCGGGGCCGATCCCCTCTGATATCCTTCGACCACGAATCTGGCCGACAAACGTCGACTTCAAGGTTGAAACATGACAGCACTTTATCGTGGCATGGACAAGGCAGCGCTTGACGCCGCCTATAACAACACGCAAGCCGTCCCGGATTTTCCCACAGTGCTGGCGGACTTCCAGGCCCGCAGCGAAAGGCTGTACAACGAGACGCCATGCCGTCGCGATCTTCGCTACGGGAGCAGTGCACGCGAGCGCTACGACTGGCTGCCATGTGGAGAATCTGGCGCGCCGACCTTCGTATTCATTCATGGCGGATACTGGCAAAACTGCACGAAGGAGGATTTCGCCTTTATCGCGAAGGGACCGCTGGCGAAAGGCTTTAACGTGGTACTCGCCGAATATACGCTCGCGCCCGAAGCCTCGATGGCGAGGATCGTTTCGCAGCTGGGCACTCTGCTCGACCACCTCTCGGAAGACCGCGACGACCTGGGAACCGCGGGCCGCCCATTGTGCCTGAGCGGTCATTCGGCCGGGGGTCACCTGAGCGCCGCACACCGGTCCCATCAAGCCGTGATGTCGGCACTCGCGATCAGCCCGCTCGTCGATCTCGAACCGATCAGCCTGTCATGGCTCAACGAAAAGCTGAAATTGAGCAGCAACGAAATCGATTCCTATAGCCCCGTCCGGCATATCGGAAAAGGCGCGCCTATGGTAATCGCGGTTGGCGCCGATGAGTTACCGGAACTTGTACGCCACACGGACGAATACGCCCTAGCCTGCGAGGCCGCCGGAGAGAAAATTGCTCGCGTCCATGTCCCCGAATGCACGCATTTCTCCGTCCTCGACGATCTCGCACAACCTGAAGGTCTCCTGATGAAAGAGCTTACGCAGTTGATATCGGGCTAGCCAGTGCCAGCTTGCGGAAGAGACATGCCGGTGTGCCGTCCCTCTACGGGCGTACTGCACCCGCCGAATCAGAGCGCGCGCAATGAATACGCAATCGATTCCCGGCGGGGAACCCTGGAATCAAGGTTCGGCATGTGGCCTATACTCCGATTACCTCGCGGCGAGCCACTCGCTTTGTAGCAGCTTGTTGGGCCAACGTGATCGATATCCTGATCGCCACAGAACGCTGAAAATTGAGGAGCTTTCCCATGGAAAATGACACGTCAACTAACGTCCTGCAAGACCCGGAGAATGGCGGACGTCGCAGATGGCTCAAGGCAGGCGTAAGCGTGGCCACACTCGTGGCAGGTACGCAATTCGCTGCGGGCAATTCACAGGCGGCAGCATTGACTGAATCGCAGCGCAATGCGCTGACTCCCGACCACATCATCGAAATGATGAAAGCTGGAAACGAACGGTTTCGCGCTGGGAAAATGAAACAGCAGGATTATCTCGCGCAGAAGAGAGCAAGTGCTGCCGGCCAGTATCCCGCAGCGATTATCCTGAGTTGCATCGACTCCCGCGCGCCTGCGGAGATCATTCTCGACATGGGTATCGGCGACACATTCAATGCGAGAGTCGCGGGAAATATCGCGAATCAGGACATTCTGGGCAGTATGGAGTTCGCCTGCGCAGTGGCCGGTGCGAAAGTAATCCTGGTGATGGGACACACGGCATGTGGAGCAATCAAAGGCGCGATCGACAATGTTCAACTGGGGAATCTGACCAGCTTGCTCCAGGAAATCCAGCCTGCGGTCGAGGCAACGACATATTCCGGAGCGCGCACCAGTAAAAATGAGGAATTTGTCGACGCAGTCGCTCGATCCAATGTGGTGCACGCAATATCGGTCATTCGAACCGGAAGCCCAATCCTCGCAGATCTGGAAAATAAAGGGCAGATCAAAATTGCAGGATCGATGTACGACATTCGAAACGGAAAGGTGACCTTTCTCTGAAGCCAGGCCGTCAGCATTACATTGCTGATGGCCGGTGTCTCGAAGCTTCGATTTCCCGGAGACACCAGCCGTGCGCACGCGGTTTGCGCGCAACGGCCGCAGCACCTCGCGACGCCACGCATCAGCGCGACAACGCGAAGCCAATGCGCGCGGCCCAGCGATGCTGGTTGTAATCGAGAAGATCTTCGGCATAGCCGTTGAAATACCCGATCCACAGATACCCGCCCCATGCATCGCCGAACAGCTTGGCAAGCGGATAGGTGAATTGCGTGTCAATGCTCCCGTATGTCGATTTCGTGCCCTTTCGCAGCGTGGTTGCGAGCTGCCAGCCATCCGGGCTGCCGAACTTGATCAGCAGATCGACATAGCCGCGATAGTCGGCGATATCCGAGTTCTCTCCGGCGATGTGTGCATACCCGTAGATCTTCGGTGCGATGGTCAGGTGGTTGGCGTTGATGTCGCCGAAATCCCAGATCGGCTTCACGTAGAGAATGTCGATGCCGCGCGACTCCGGCCCGTCGCGCCCGTTCGACTCGTGCTCGTAGCCCGTCTCCAGTCCCATACGGGTGAACCAGTTGGCCTTCCACCCGGTGTCCGCGAGATAGTAGAACAGTGCCGGCATGTAGCTCGTGTCGCGGAACGGGGCGGAGTACTCGCGAATGTCCCACAGCGAGGTCTGCGTATAGGCGAAATAGAGGTTGTCGACAAAGCCTCGTGAGCGCGGATCGTCCGGCAACACAAAGCGGAATTTCAAGCTGAGCTGAAATTTTGCGAGACCGTTGTCGTCCGAAGACCAGCCGTCGGCGAAATACGTCGGCTGATACGCGGAAAGCCGACCCGCCAGGAAAGCGCCGAGGTCGGGCACCACCGAATTCGAAGGCTTCACGCTCGATGGGGGCATGCCCGCGGCGAGCGCCTCGTTGCCCGCCATCGGTCCTTCGGCCGGCACCGTGGCGAGCGGGGCCGATGCGCTCGCCACAGCAGCGGCGGGCGGCGCGGCGCTTGCCGTCGCCATGCTCTCCGGCTTGCGCGTCAGCAGGACCACCGAAGGCGAAACGTCGACGCCGGGCACATCGACCCTGAGCGCGCCGCGCGCCCACTCCGGCCATGCCGCGCTGTAGCTGACGGCCTTCATTTCCCCGCTGGCAAGCCGCACGTGTTCGGGCGCACCGGGCTCACGCGTGAGAAGCACGGCCTTCGGCAGCGCATCGCCATTGGTCAGCGTTACGCTCAGCGTGCGAGGCACGTCGAGCGACGTGCCGCCAGGCGCGTCGCCCGTGTACACAATCGTCACCACGAGCGGTTCGTCGGACCTCGCTTCGCGAGGCGGACGCAAGATGGACACAGCGGCGCGGCTCACCGGGACATGGCCTGCGAGCATGGCCACGGCCAGCGCCATGCATGCCAGCCTTCCCCACTGGGGGCCCGCGCTCTGAGCGGCGCGCAAACAGGACCCCGTACGAAATACCATTCGAATCGCCACGTTGCCTCTCCTTGTATTGCCGGAATGGATCGCCCCGAGCGATTCCAACCGGTTGTCTGTGCGAGTGAAGCGCGGTGCTTTGGGCAATCGTACTCCATTCCACACTACACATAGGATGACGAAATTAACTTATTCGCTGCGAATCCAACGATCAAGGCGATTCCCATCGGCTTGCTGGCGCTGCCCCCTCTTCCGTTTCGAGTCCCGATCAACGATGCGCGACATGAGCTGACAGACAGACCCTAAGACGCGCTACGTCTGCCCACCTCGTACGAGAGGCGGCTCAGAGCAGCGCGATTGCCGATGGCGCAGTGATGCGTTCAGAAGTAAAAGTTCTTGCAATCGGACCACGGTTTATATTTTTGCTAGAAGCTAGCATGGTCCGGGCTTTCTGTGCACGGTGCGTGCCCGGCTTGCAGTGTGGCAACACGGGTCGCCGGAACGGTCGTCGAATATGGATAGCAAAAGTAGTTCCACCTGATGAACGAAGTCAATCAGCATCTTGTCTCCCAGGAGATCGAAACATGAAAAGCCAACTCGTTCTCTCTGCCGTCGCTGCACTCATCATCGCGGTATCCACACCCGCGTTGGCGCAAGGCGCGTCCAGCGCCGACCAGAGCCAGGGGACGGGGCGCCAGCAGGTCATGCCGACCATGCCGCACCGCGACTGGCACGAAGGCCAACCGGTTCCTTCGAAATACCGGCACTACAACTTCGTCATGAACGACTGGAAGTCCCATAATCTCGACGCGCCGGCGCGTGGCCAGCAATGGCTTGGGGTAAATGGTGACTACGTGCTCGTCACGAAGAGCAACTGGAAAATTGCGAAGATCGTTGCCGGGACACAATGACACGGTGTGACATGAATTGACGGCTGCGATTGCGCGGCGCTGTGGTGTGCCGCCGTTCATCGTCAGCCGCAATTCACGCTGATCCAGTGCTCCCGGTTACGGCCAAGGTGGCCTGCTGTTATCCCGTGCGCCCTGCTGGTACATTTGCATAGGCGGCGTAGCGGCTCGAAGCTGCCGGTGCGCATATCGTGCCCGTCGACGCGCAACGTGGCAGCCGGTGTGCGTAGTCCCGCGATAGCGGTTGCAACGGAGAAGACCGTCTCCCTGAGCGTCGCGCCTCATCGGCTCACACGAACCGAGTTGGCGCCCCACAGCACGCGAACGTTATCGCCGGGAAAGAACTGTTGGTCCGCATCCTGCGTCACGGAAATCAACTGTCCGGATTCCAGACGCACGCCGATTTCGAGGCCCGCTCGCCGCGTGACGCGCGACTCGACGGCATTGCCCGCCATGCCGCCCAGCACTGCGCCGCCGATACCCGCGGCAACGGAGCCGCTACCGCGCCCAATGTTGCTGCCTGCCGCGATGCCGCCAAGCGCCGCGCCCGAAACCGCGCCCACGCCCGATGGGCCCGGCTGGATCGTGACGGGCCGCACGGTCTCGACCACACCGATCTCTACCACCTGCGCTTGCTGCGCCTGGGCCGGCGTAAACGTGGTGGCGGAAGTCGGTGTTTCACAGCCGGATAGCGCAAGCGAAGCAGCGACTGAAGCGATGAGTGCAGTACCGACGACTCGCATGACGTTCTCCCTGTTTGTGATGCGGTTGCGGATATTCTCTGGGCCTTCGAATGACCCTTCAAGCCAGAAGACTAATCGCTTTTCAAGCAACTCGCACATTGGCAGCAACGTTTGAAAACTTCGAATCATCCGCGACAGCCATGGCAATCATGACCGTTGTCGCGCTTCAAAGGTATGCCCCGCTCGCTACTGCACGTCCCGATGATCGATCCATCGATCAATCAGCCTGCCGAATTACAGCGTTGGCCCGGCGGCCGATTTTTCAAGCATAGGAAAGCGTCGCCGCGATGTAAATGGGCGCCAGCACCAGGAAAGATCAAGCAAAGCGGGCGCCCTTGCGCGCAAGCATCAAGACCGCCACGTGGCCGCCTGACATCGGCTTCCCAATTAACTTTGGAGTGCTACGTTTTTTGATACCTTGACCTGACAACCTTACGATCTCGAAGGTCCTAACGATGTCGCTTTTAGCGCGCCACGGCCGCAATGGCAACCTCAAGCGCTCAGTAAGGTCGACCGAAGAGAGCACGCCTCGGAAATCCCACATGATCTCGATCTACTATTCCCCTGCACACTCGCCTGTTTTGGCTGCCTGAACTGCTGCATTGGGTCAGTTCGTTCCAGTCCACGGAAACTCCGACAACAGCCGGGAGTCTGTCCCGCCAAGCCCACGTGGCGAACCGCTAGGGGCCGGGCGCCGCGAGACGCCGCCGAAGGATGCGTGCAACCCCTGTACGCATTGACGAAGAAAATTTGCCATACTCTTGGACGTATGCCGATACCGGCACGCTGGTACTTTTGCGTTAGCTTTTTCAGACGCTGCGGCGCATTCGCGCATGCTGTCCGACTCGAATGGGTGAAAATATGGCTTCCGGAGGGTACCGGCGCATCAACAGTACCGGGCGGCCGTCCTTGCGCTTCTCCGGCAAAGCGCCGGCGCGATGCGCATATTGCCGCATCGGTGCCGGCCTCGCCGCGCGCAGACTCTCCATCGGCAAGCGAGTGATGATGCCGGACGCCGTGCTGCCGGCGATCACATCGCCACAGGGCACGGCCTTAGCATCGACACCACCGCAGCTCATCACGTTTCCTAACCTCTGCACGCTCGATGGCAAATCGGCTACAGGGCGCGGCGAAGGGAACATTCGCCTCGATGCGTCGTTGCAAAAACTGGCACTGGAGGAAGTATGAAAACAAACGGCACGAGCAAAATGATCCAAGCGATACTGACACTGGCTATCGCGAGTTGCGCAACCTTTGCCAGCGCGCAAACCAGTGCAACGGCGCCGGCCGATGCTTCCGCGCAACCGGAATCGGGCGCAGCGTCTGCACCCGCGAGCAGGCCGGATAGCACGCTGGTTCGTGACGTTCGCCGCACCTTCACGCGCACCCCGGGGCTGAATTTTTCGAGCATTCATGTCGAGTCGCACGAGGGCGTCGTGACGCTGACAGGAACAGTGCCACGGCGCTCGCAGATAGCGCTGGCCGGCAACGCTGCGAAATCCGTCCGGGGCGTTACGGATGTGTCAAATAAATTAGAAGTCCGGATGATTCATGGTCGAAGCGAGTGAACAAGACGGAGGCTTACGGCGATCGTCTCGTCGAGCTTTCACCTGACCCGGCAGCACTTCGCCTCGCAAACGTCTCGCCGCTCGAAATATTGCGTGACAAAATTTGATGGACGACGCCTGGAAACTGAGCGGCCTTCACGGTCATCGTCTGGCTATCGCAAGTTGACAAAGCCATTGAAATGATTAATCTCCCTATGTTGCGAATGCGACCGGCTTCCCGATGATTGATTTCGCCAACAGTCGTCAGGTCAACCAGCACGGGAGCGTGCTTTTTCGCCACTGCTTTCTATCGTTTCGCTAGCCACCTCGGGCAACACACCTCAACCACCCTTCTTCTCAATGCGCATTTTCGGAATAAGCCTTTACGTCATCATCGCCCTGTTTTTTGCGGTGCATGCCGTGCGCAACCAGCAGAACATGTACTGGTTGCTGATCCTCTTTCTTTTCCCCGGTCTTGGCAGTCTGGTCTACTTCTTCGTGATTTACTTGCCGAGCTTGCGCCAATCGCGTGGAGCAAGGGCAACGAGCAGGGCGATCTCGCAACTGGTTGACCCAAACCGGGCCGTACGCGAAGCGCGCATGGATTTCGACCGTGCGCCGACCGTCGCGCACCGCATGCGCCTGGGCGCGGCGCTGCTCGATGCCGGCAATGCCAAGGAAGCCCTGGAACACTATCAGGCGGCCGTCGGTGGGCCGTTCTCGTCCGATCCGGCTTTACTCGAAGGGCTGGCACGCGCGCAGTTTGCCAATGGCGATGCGGGGGCTACGCAGGAAACGCTGGAGAAGCTGTTCTCCGTCCAGCCCATCGCTCGTCAGCAGCCGGTGCCAGCCTTGTTGTATGCGCGGGCTTTGGCTGCGATCGGCGCACCGGGCGCACGCGCCGCGTTCGAAAATGCGCTCGCCAACGCGAGCGACGCCGCGCCCCGTTGCCTTTACGCCGACTGGCTCGCGGCACAGCCCGACGAGGCCGACCGCAAGCGCGCGCGAGATCTCTACGCGGATATCGTCCACGACGCGAGGCATTGGCCACGCCATGCCCGCGAACACAATAGCGAGTGGCTGCAACGGGCCCAGACCGCACTGAGCCGCTAATGCACGGGTATCCGCCGCCCAAAGGCCGATTTGCGCGGCGGCGGCGCTTCAGACCGAAGCACGTAATCCATGCTTCATCAGCTTACCCGTCGCGGTGCGCGGCAGCATTTCGCGCCCAGCCATCGCTGAAGGCTTCCTGCGTGGCGCGTTCGTCGTCGAGGTAGCCGTGCATCGCCGATTCGGCTTTAGCCAGATTTCGCCCACCTCTCCGCCCTGCGTGTCGCGTCCATCGATGCCGACCACGCGCAGATCGACACCAGGCCCCGCGACGCGTACCGTACGCATGGGTTTGTCCGCGTATTTGCGGACGTTGCTGTCAAACACGGAAACAATGTTCATGGCGAGCGCTGTTCTTTGCCGAATGGTGCCTGGGTTGCAATCGTAGTCCTCACGGCGAGAGCGGTTTCAGACAGGCCACGCGCGCTCGAGCAGCCTAGCCTGCGCGTCATGCTCAGGCAGCGTGCCGAAAACCCGGCCCCATTGTGCGTCGAAGCGTGGCCCGTCGATGCACCGACACAGGACGCCGCGTTCGCCGTGCATGCCATGGTCTACGGCCTCGTCTCGCAAGCGCTGATGACGCGCGCGGCGCCGCTGGATGTCACCGCGCTGCGGCGTTTGTTGCGTCATGCCGTGCACGGGTATCTCTCGGTAGTTGCGCCGCGCGCCTACCGGCTTTATCACTTCGACGCCTGACGAATGCCCCCTGCGAACGGGCAACGCAAACCTGAACGTGTTGCTTTGCAACGTTAAGTGACGGGCTGCCATGCGCTCGGCATTCCCGGCCTCGCGATTTTCAACGAAGCTCGCAGCGACGACGGCCCGCGTCAGCGCGGTTGAATTCGCTGCGGCACGCAGAAGCCACTTGCTTTGCCATTCCGTGCCGCAGCACCCCTCGACCCGCGAAAACGCGACGCTCGATCAAGCCCTTTCGAGCACTGCCATCGCCCGTACGATCACGAGCAGCACCGCGAGACTCACGCCGCTCGATGCACGCAGTTCCGCAAGCAACTGCCCGTAGCGTTCCAGCGCAGCCTCGTGCTGCCCGCACCAGGTGTCCACGAGCGTTTGTGCATCCGCCGAGTCCGTCGCCTGTGTCGCCTGCGCAAGCACGCTCGTCGTGAGCGCGCGCTTCAGGCGTGCCACCTCCGCGAGCGCGGCCGCGCGTGCCATGGTGTCCCAGTGTGTCGGCGTCGGCAGCGCTGCCGCGCGCTCGCTGATCCAGCCGTAATTGAGCCGCGTGCCCAGTGCGAAATACGTGGCCGTGACGAACTCCAGCGGCCGCCCGCATGCCGCCGCCACTTCGGCGATATCGAGCAGCGCGACGGAAATGCCGCCGCTCGCCACGCGCAGCGCGAGCGTGCTTTCCACGCCCGCATTCACGAGTTCGCCCTGGCGTACCGAGAGCGCTTCGAGATCGGCTTCGGGCAATAGCGCGGGCAGTTGTGGCGCTAGACGATGCGCGGCGTCGCGGCAACGCGCGAGCAGGGAAGCCACGCCGTCCCGGTCCACCCCGCCTGTCTGCAGATGGCGCAGGAACCACAGTGCCGCGCGTTCGAGCAGCCGCGCGATATCGACGAACATGCGCGCCTGCACGTCGTCGGGTACGCGGTTGTCGAGCGCGTCGATCGCGCGCCAGATCTCGTCGAGATCGAACACGTCGCGCACCATGATGCACGCGCGCACGATCTCATCGGGCCGCGCGTCGCTTTCCTCCATGAGCCGGTGCACGAACGCACAGCCCACGCGGTTCACGAGCGCATTGGTCAGATGCGTGGCGAGAATCTCTCGCCGCAGCGGGTGCCGCTGCATCGGCTCGCTGAAGCGCTGCTGAAGCGGCTTCGGAAAATAGTCGAAAAGGAAACCGGCCACGAGCGGGTCTTCGGGCACGTCCGAGTCGAGCAGCGCGTCGTAGAGCCACATCTTGCTGTAGGCAAGCAGCACCGCGCGTTCCGGCGACGTGAGGCCGAGCTTCGCGGCCTGGCGCTCGGCCACCTCCTCGTCGGTAGGCAGGAATTCGATCACGCGATTGAGCCGTCCCGCGCGTTCGAGCCAGCGCATGAGACGCGCCTCGGTGTCGAGCAGCGCCACCGCGTAGCGCCCCGCAATCGAGAGCGCCTGGGTCTGGTAATAGTTGTCGCTCAGCACCAGCAGTCCGACTTCGTCAGTCATCTCCGCGAGCAAGGTGTTGCGCTGCTTGGTCGTCATCTCGCCGTCGGCCACCACGAGGCCGAGCAGGATCTTGATGTTCACTTCGTGATCCGAACAATCCACGCCTGCCGAGTTGTCGATCGCATCGGTATTGATGTGGCCGCCGTGCTTCGCGAATTCGATCCGGCCGAATTGCGTGACGCCCAGATTGCCGCCCTCGCCCACCACCTTGCAGCGCAGGTCCGATCCGTTCACGCGCACGGCGTCGTTCGCGCGGTCGCCGGCCTGCGCGTTGGTTTCGTGCTTCGCCTTCACATACGTGCCGATGCCGCCGTTATAGAGCAGATCGACGGGCGCCTGCAGGATGGCGCGGATCAGCTCGTTCGGCGTGAGCGCGGCAGCGTCGATACCGAGCACCGATTGCACCGCGGGCGCGAGTGGAATCGTCTTCACGGTGCGCGCGAACACCCCCCCGCCCGCCGAAATCGCAGCGGAATCGTAGTCAGCCCAACTGGAGCGTTCGAGCGCGAAAAGCCGCGTGCGCTCCGCGAGGCTCACGGCCGTATCGGGATTCGGGTCGAGGAAAATGTGCCGGTGATCGAAGGCCGCGACGAGCTTGATATGCGGCGAGAGCAGCATGCCGTTGCCGAACACGTCGCCCGACATGTCGCCGATGCCGACCACAGTGAAGTCGGTTGTCTGCGTATCCACGCCCATTTCGCGGAAGTGCCGCTTGACCGATTCCCAGGCGCCGCGCGCGGTGATGGCCATTTTCTTGTGGTCATAGCCCACCGAGCCGCCCGAGGCGAACGCGTCGTCGAGCCAGAAGCCATATTCGGCCGAAATCGCATTCGCATAGTCGGAGAACGTGGCCGTGCCCTTGTCGGCGGCCACGACGAGATACGGATCGTCGGGATCGTCACGCACGACGTCGGGCGGCGGCACGATTCCATTGTTCACGAGGTTGTCGGTGAGATCGAGCAGGCCGCGCAGGAAGGTCTGATAGCAGGCCACGCCTTCGCGCATCCACGCCTCCCGGTCGCTCGCCGGCGGCGGATTCTTCACGACGAAGCCACCCTTCGATCCCACCGGCACGATCACGACGTTCTTGACCATCTGCGCTTTCATGAGTCCGAGCACTTCCGTGCGGAAGTCTTCGCGCCGGTCGGACCAGCGCAGGCCACCACGCGCCACGCGTCCGCCGCGCAGATGCACGCCCTCCACGCGCGGCGAGTAGACCCAGATCTCGAACATCGGCTTCGGTTCGGGCAGGCCGGGCACCTTCGCGGGGTTGAACTTGAACGACAGCGAAGGCCGCGGCGCGCCGTTCGCTTCGCGCCGGTAGTAGTTCGTGCGAACGGTCGCATTGATGACGCCGAGAAACTGCCGCAGGATGCGGTCCTCGTCGAGATTGGGCACCTGGTCCAGCGCGCTTTCGATGGCCTTGAGCATGAGCGCCGTGCGCCCTTCGCGCGCTTCATCGCCGCGTGGATCGAATCGGAGTGCGAACAGTTCGACGAGCTGGCGCGCGATCGCGGGATTGCCGGTCAGCGCGCGCTCGATATACGCGTCGCTGAAAGTCGAGCCCACCTGGCGCAGATATTTGGCGTAAGCGCGCAGGATCGTGACTTCGCGCGCGCTCAGGTAGGCGCGCAGCACGAGGCGATTGAAATTGTCGTTCTCGATGCGTCCGCTCCAGACGCCTTCGAAAGCGTCTTCGAACAGGTCCTTGACGCGTTCGATATCAAATTCGGCGTCGTCCGCGAGTTCGAGGCCGAAGTCGTGGACCCATGCCGGGGCGCAAGAGGGCACCTCGATCACGTAGGGCCGCTCTTCATCCACGCGCACGCCGAGATGTTCGAGCATCGGCAGGCTGCGCGAGAGCGCGATCGCTTCGCCCGCGCAATACACCTTGAACCGGAACGTGCGCGGCCCCGCCTCGATGGGGCGATACAGATTCATGGCGATGTGCGGCGTGCCCTGCACGCGCTCGATCAGTTCGATGTCGCGCACCGCCGTGCGAGCCGGATAGTCGTCGCGATAGCCGGCCGGGAACGAATCGGCGTAGCGATGCAAGAGCCGCGTGCCCTGTTCTTCGCCGAACGCGTCGAGCAGCGCGTCGGCAAGATCGTCCTGCCAGCGGCGCGTGACCTGCACGAGCCGCACTTCCAGTTCGCGCGTGTCGACGTCGGGCATCGTGCCGGGCTCGGCGTGTACGACGAAATGAATCCGCGCGATGGCCGACTCCGAAAGCAGCGGCGTGAACTCCACGGAAACGCCGTTGAAGGACTCCATCAGCAGGTTCGCGATACGGCGCCGCGAGTCGGTGTTGTACTTGTCGCGCGCGATGTACACGAGGCACGAGACGAAACGGTTGAAGCGGTCGCGCCGCACGAATAGCCGCGTGCGCTGGTGTTCCTGCAGGCGCAGTACGCCGAGCGCGGTGTCGTAGAGCTCATCCTCGCTCGACTGGAACAGTTCGTCGCGCGGATAGGTCTCGAGCACCGTGACCAGTGATTTGCCGAGGTGCCCTTTCGGCAGAAAGCCTGCGCGCCGCACGATGTTCGCGCATTTGCGCCGCACGATAGGGATTTCCGCGGTCGACTCCATATACGCGGTCGAGGTGTAGAGCCCAATGAAGCGGCGCTCGCCACTCACCTTGCCGTCTGCTCCAACGAGCTTCACCCCCACGTAGTCGAGATAGCCCGGCCGGTGCACTGTGGCGCGCGAGTTGGCCTTGGTGAGGAAGATGGGCCACGCACCGCTGATGATGTCTTCGGCCGCGTGCGGCAGCGGCGTGACGTCGGACGAGCCGGGCGCTCGCAGCGATTCGCGCAGAATGCCGAGGCCCGAGCCTTCCACTCCACGCAGACCATAGCCGCCGTCGTGCGGTACGAGTGCGTAGTCGCGCTGGCCGAGGAAAGTGAAATGGTCGTCGACCATCCATTCGAGAAACGCGCGCGCTTCGATATCTTCGGCGCTCGACTCTCGCGTCTTCATGGTCTTGATGGTGGCATGCGCGACCTCGACGATTTTCTGCCAGTCTTCGACCGAAGCCCGCACGTCGCCGAGCACCTTGGCGATGTCGCGCCGCAGCTCGTCGAGTTTTGCTGCATCGCCGCAGCGGTCCACTTCGAAGTGGATGAACGAGGCGAGTTGCGATCGTCCGTCGTCGGCGCCCGCGCCGCCCACGTCCACGCGCTCGATCGCGCCGTCCTTGCCGCGCCATATCCGGAACACGGGGTGCATGACCGAATGCAGCGTGAGCCCCAGCCGGTTCACGGCCGAGGTGACCGAATCCACGAGAAATGGCATGTCGTCGTTGACGATCTCGATGACCGTATGGTCCGAGTGCCAGCCTTGCTGCTCGAGGATCGGGTTGTAGACCTGCATGCGCTCGGTGCCCGGCACGAAGCGCTGCGCGGTGCGCCAGTGCGCCATGGCGGCGCCGTAAAGGTCGGCGATGCTGCGGCTACGCAGATCTTCGGCGTCGACGAAGTCGTAGTAGTGCCGCAGGAAAGGCTCGACGATCTGAAACGTCGGTTCGGGTAAACGCGCTCGCGCGAATTCCACGACATCGGAAAGAAGATGGGCGACGAGTTCCTCGTTTCTCGCTAGCATGACGGACTCCTTGACGGGTCGCTATCGACTGCATCGGCGGTTCGGCCATTATGCACCGGCAAGGTGATCGAACGATGAATGCGTGGCCACAATGTCGGCCGCCGCGAGCCGTCACGCGCCTACGCGATTTGGCGCGATTTGGCGCGGAACTTGCTCGCTGCATGCGAAGCGGTTGGCGCGTTGTGCGGCGCGTCATCCGGCGGTATGCCTTAACGGGACCGTCCAGCAACGCTCCCCATTTCGTTGAGCTTGCGTGCGACACGGTGCGAGTGTGGCGTCGGAAAAATAATCCGGAGTCCTACTCTCCACATGTGACGAAGTCTCATCTTCCAGGGCAAGACCCGTCGCTATCGACTGGAGGGTTGCACAACGGCATCCCATCCGTCGATAAGATCGTCCTATCCGCGCCCGGCCCGCCGTGTCAAAGTCGCCCTTGAACTACTTCGCCCGAGGAGCCTGCCGTGTCCGTACTGCCCGAGCCCACGAGTCTCGTCTGTCTGCCCTTCCCGGAAGCCGACATCGAGGGCGCCCACGCGCTTTCCCAGCAATTCAGCTGGCCGCATCGCGCCGAGGATTGGCGCTTCGCCGCTGCCATCGGCGAGGGCTTCGTGGTCAAGGAAGGCGAGCGCGTGGTTGGCACCGCGCTTTGCTGGCGCTGGGGAGAACATGGGGCCACGCTCGGGCTCGTCATCGTTTCTGGCGACCAGCAGGGCCGCGGCATCGGCCGCATGCTGATGGAGCGTCTGCTCGACACGCTCGGCCCGCGCATGACCGTACTGCACGCAACGCCCGCCGGTCAGCCGCTCTACGAAAAGCTCGGCTTCAGGAAGGTCGGCCTGTTGCACCAGCATCAGGGCAGCGGCTTTGTCGCGCCGACAATCGCGCCGCCACCCGGTGAGCACCTGCGCGCGCTCGAACCTCGCGATACGCCGCAGCTGATCGAGCTCGCCTCGCGTGCAAGCGGGCTTGACCGCCATGCGTTACTGCCTGCGCTGCTCGATATATCCGAGGGCGTCGCGCTCGCGCGCGGCGACACCCTGCTCGGCTTTGCGCTGTTGCGCCCATTCGGACGCGGTCACGCAATCGGCCCCGTCGTAGCCTTTGCCGACAATGGCCTTCAGACGCAACGGGCCCAGGCACTGATCGCAAACCGGCTCGCGGCAAACGCCGGCGCGTTCACGCGCATCGATACGCCCGACGAGCAGGGCCTCGGCCCCTGGCTCGAATCGATCGGCCTTGCGCGCGTCGACACCGTCGTGAAGATGGCACGCAACGGCGCGCCCGCGCACGACCCGGCCGCGCTGCAGTTCGCCATCGTCAACCAGGCGCTGGGCTGATTGCGAGGCACCACGTCATGACGCTCCTTTACAAGGCCGATCCCGAACGCGGCAAGCAATGGGCCCAGCTCTTCGCGTGCAAGGCGCCCGACATTCCGTTCCGGCTGTGGCCCGATGCCGGCGACCCGGCGGCCGTGCGCTATCTCGCGGCATGGCAGCCGCCCGAAGACCCCGCGCGCACGCTGCCCAATCTGGAGGTGATCTTCTCGGTGGGCGCAGGCATCGACCAGTTCGATCTGTCCGGCGTGCCGGATCACATCGCGGTCGTGCGCATGGTCGAGCCCGGCATCGTCGAGGGCATGGTCGAGTATGTGACCCAGGCGGTCCTCACCATTCATCGCGATCTCTTCGATTACGCCCTGCAACAGGAGCAGCGCGTGTGGCGCGAGCTGCCAGTGCGCGCCGCCGCTTCGCGCCGCGTTGGCGTGCTGGGCCTCGGCATGCTGGGCAGCGCCGTGCTCGAACGATTGCGCCTGTTCGGGTTTCCGTGCGCAGGCTGGAGCCGCTCGGCGCACGCGTTGCCCGGCATCGACTGCTACGCGGGCACAGAGGCGCTCGATGCCTTCCTCGCGCGCACCGATATCCTGATCTGCCTGCTGCCGCTCACGAACGCGACGCGCGGCCTGCTCGACGCCACGCTCTTCGCGAAGCTGCCGAAGCGCGCATCGTTCATCAACGTCGGTCGCGGACCGCAGCTCGACCAGCAGGCGCTGCTAGACGCGCTCGATAGCGGGCATCTGCAAAACGCGATCCTCGATGTCACCGACCCCGAACCGTTGCCGCCCTCGCATCCGTTCTGGACGCATCCGCGTGTGCGCCTCACGCCGCATATCGCCAGCGCGACGCGGCCCGAGACGGCGGTCGAGGTCGTGCTCGACAATATC
The DNA here is from genome assembly GCF_035501035.1 of Paraburkholderia sp. Lineage (GTDB taxonomy): Bacteria > Pseudomonadota > Gammaproteobacteria > Burkholderiales > Burkholderiaceae > Paraburkholderia. The sequence goes on along the minus strand of NZ_DATJWR010000278.1, from coordinate 18,640 downwards.
CGCCGCCACCGCGACGGGCTGCCAATGCGCGGCCAGATCGACCGCAGCCGCGGCTACTGATCGCGCGGGCAAAGCGCTCCAACACTGCCCGGCGACTTCGGCCAGGGCGCAGCCGAATAGGCTGGCCCCCATTTGCCCTTGGCGTGCAGAGCAAGGCTCGTCTTTCACGATTGTCTCGAGACGTCTCACGCCCAGCAGCCCTGGCCGAACCCCCGAAGCGGGCCAACATAGCAAAATCTGGGCGGTGCGTTACAGTGCTGTCACCGTACCGGCGCCCGGAGACAGCCCCATGCCAAGAGACATCCAGTGGAAGCGCGGACTGCTGCGCCTATGGGCGCTGGCCACGCTGCTTTGGATCATTGCCACGCTATGGTCGGTCGTAGTGCCCCATTACACCGCTGACGCGCCACTAACACCGAGTGCGATCGAGATTCAGAGGAACATCCAGAACCGGCTCGACTGCCTCGGCAATGAAAATGCCAGGAACGCGGACGAGCCTTCGCCGTCGAAGTGCGCCGCCAAGCCCCGTGAGCAGGACCCACGCCTCGACGTCAGCGTCCAGACTGCCAGCGATGGCTCGCTGACGATCATTCTCGGGAATGGCGAGCGACTTGAGGGCGTACCTCCAAACGTGAGTGCGAAGGAGGTCGCGGACAAACTTCACCGACAGTTCGCCGACGAAGACTCCAAGGCATTGTACGAACCGGCAGCCCGCGATGCGGTCCTGGTCCTTGCGCCGCCGTTCATTGTGCTCTTGCTCGGGTTTGCGATTGAGTGGGTGCTGCGCGGATTCTCAGGACACAGACGGGGCGATGCGGTTGATAAGTGACCCGCGCGATCAGAACGACAATACGGCCGCGCAACATTCGTTGTGCGGCCGTCGGGCATTCGCACTTATTTTCCCAGGTCCTTCAGACGTTTGCCTGCCATCAGATTCCGCCCAATCCGCTCGAGTGATATCCCTCGGGTTTCCGGTACGTAGAAGAACACCACGACAGCAAACAACACATTTAGCAGTGCATAGATCAGAAAGGTGTTGGACTCCCCCGCGAACGAAAGCAGGCTGAGGAACGTTGCGGCCACGACCATGTTGGCCGTCCAGTTGACGAAAGTCGAGACGGCAATGCCGAAATCACGGCCCTGCTGCGGCTGGATTTCCGAGCAGAGGATCCAGACGAGGGGGCCTGCCGACATGGCGAATCCGGCGATGAAAAACAGGAGCGCACTCACGGCCAGCAGTTGCGAAGCCACATCCGTCAGGCCGAGCTTGAGCAGTAGCGAGAGCAGCCCCATGCCGACGGCCATCACGCCGCAACCGGTGTAAAGAATCGGTTTGCGCCCCCATTTGTCGACAAGCGCAATTGCGCCAAAGGTGGCAAGAACATTGACGAGGCCCACCACAACGGTCGCCCATAGCTGGTGCTCATGACTGGCAAAACCGGCAAGCCCGAAAATACGCGGCGCGTAATACATGACTACGTTGATGCCCGTGAGCTGCTGGAAAATCTGCAGGACGGCGCCAAGCGCGACCGAGCGCCGGAAGTTCGAGTTCGAGCGAAGCAACCCCCAGCCATGCTGGGGCTGCGCGTTTTGCTCCGTGACCTCGCGAATTTCCGTTTCGACGTCCTCATTGCGCTCATACAACCGTTGCAGAACGGCTCGCGCCTCGGCTTCGCGGTTGCGCTGCAACAGCCATCGCGGGCTATCCGGCAGGGCAGCCACACCGGCGAGCAGCACGAGCGCGGGAGCGGCAATGATACCCAGCATCCAGCGCCAGTCGGCGATATAGGAAAGCCCGATGTTCGAGAGAAAGGCTGCGAGGATGCCAACGGTGATCATCAGTTGATAGGCTGAGATCATCGCGCCTCTGGCGTGACGAGGCGCGATCTCCGAAAGGTACAGCGGTGCAGTGAATGAAGCGATGCCAACGGCAAGACCAAGCAGGGTCCGCGCGGCAATGAGGTAAGCCGGACCGCCCGCGAGGCCCGACCACAGCGAGCCTGCGACGAACAGGATAGCCGCGAGGCCCAACGCGTAACGCCGGCCAAGGCGCCATGACAGCCAGCCCGCGCCCACTGAGCCTATGGCGGCGCCAACCATCATCGAGCTGACAATCCACTCCTGCACCCGGTCAGTGACCGCATATTCTTTGGCGATGAAGGGCAGCGCGCCAGAGATCACGCCGATGTCCAGACCAAACAGCAGGCCGGCGAGTGCCGCCATCAGGCATACGAAGAGGCAGTACTGACTCGAGCGCGCGGTCGTGCCGGCACTTTGCTGGGATAAGGTACTCAAGGAAATCACCTGATAAGTTCGAGTTGATGCCGGCCAGAAGAGGGTTGGCTGCGCAGGGCAGTTCGTTTTGGGCCCGCTTTCCATGACGTGGCGCACAGGCGGATGATCCGCTTCGATAGTTAGAGCGGAGTTAGCATCAGTCCGCGCAGCAGAATATGCTGCGCCCGCCGCTCAAAACGCCACAATCGCGCTATTTCACGAATGATTTGGCGAAGCGCCGACCGGCGGCGGCCCGGTAGCATGGAACGGTCAACAGCCCCTCTCCTCAGACCGCTCAAGCCGGGAACCGAACCATGCCGAATCTCTCGCTCATCGAAGCCGACCGCAAACATCTGATCCACCCCGTCGTCAGCTACCGCGCGCACGAGGCGCGCGGCGTGACCGTGCTCGACTCCGCACAGGGCGTGTTCCTGCGCGACGCAAACGGCAACGAACTACTCGACGCTTTCTCGGGCCTCTGGTGCGTGAACACCGGCTACGGGCACCAGAGCATCATCGAAGCCGCCGCCCGCCAGATGGCCCGCCTGCCCTACGCGACCGGCTACTTCCACTTCGGCTCGCAGCCCGCCATCGAGCTGGCCGCGCAGCTCGTCGAACGCTCGCCCGCTTCGCTGCAGCACGTGTACTTCACGCTCGGCGGATCGGACGCCGTCGATTCGGCGCTGCGCTTCATCACGCATTACTACAACGCGACGGGCCGCCCCACGAAGAAGCACATCATCGCGCTGGAACGCGGCTATCACGGCTCCTCGTCGATCGGCGCCGGGCTCACCGCCTTGCCCGCGTTCCACCGTCACTTCGACGTGCCGCTCGCCACCCAGCATCACATCCCGTCGCCGTATGCGTATCGCAGCGAGCATGCGGACGACGCCGCGCTCATCGCCGCCTCCGTCGCGGCGCTCGAAGCGAAAGTGGCCGCGCTCGGCGCCGATCGCGTCGCCGCATTTTTCTGCGAGCCGATCCAGGGTTCGGGCGGCGTGATCGTGCCGCCGGTCGGCTGGCTGAAAGCGATGCGCGAGGCTTGCCGCAAGCTCGACATCCTGTTCGTCGCCGACGAGGTGATCACGGGCTTCGGCCGCACGGGCCCGCTGTTCGCGTGCGAGGCGGAACAGGTCGAACCGGACCTGATGACCATAGCCAAAGGCCTCACGGCGGGCTATGCGCCGATGGGCGCCGTGCTGATGTCGGACGCCGTCTACCAGGGGATCGCCGATGGCGACGCCGCCGCCGTGATCGGTCACGGGCACACGTATTCGGCGCACCCGGTGAGTGCCGCCATCGGCCTCGAAGTCATGCGGCTCTATCACGAAGGTGGCCTGCTCGCGAATGGCCTCGCGCGCGCGCCGCGCTTCGCACAGGGTCTCGACGCGCTGCGTGCGCACCCGCTCGTGGGCGACTCGCGCCATCGCGGCCTGCTCGGCGCGCTCGAACTCGTGGCCGACAAAGCGAGCAAGCAGCGCTTCGACGCCGCGCTCGGCCTGCCCGACCGGATCGCCGCCGCGGCCTATGGCAACGGCCTCGTCTTCCGTGCATTCGGCGACGGCATTCTCGGCTTCGCGCCCGCACTCTCGTACACGGAAAGCGAATTCGACCTGTTGTTCGAGCGCCTCGAAAAGACGCTCGACGACGTGCTCGCCCAACCCGAAGTGCGTGCCGCGCTCAACGCAAAGAATGGGGTCAGCGCCCGTGTCGCCGCGTGATAACATCATTCGATCATTCGACATGCAGGGCCACTCCCGTCACGATGAGCAACGACTGCAAGCTGGACCGAATCGATCTGCGCATCCTCTCGCAACTGCAAAAGCGGGGGCGCATCACGAATGTCGAACTGGCCGACGCAGTCGGGCTGTCGCCAAGCCCCTGTCTGATCCGCGTGAAACGTCTCGAGAAGGCGGGGTATATCGTCGGCTACGGTGCGCAGATCCAGCTCGAAAAACTCGGCGACGTGCAGGTGGTATTCACCGAGGTCACGCTGGCCGACCATCGCCGCGAGGACTTCATCAAGTTCGAGAAGGCGATCCGCGAGGTGGACGAGGTCGTCGAATGCCATCTGGCGAGCGGCGGCTACGACTATCTGCTGAAGTTCGTCGCGCGCAGCGTAAGCCACTATCAGAGCATCGTCGAAGGGCTGCTGGAGCGCGACATCGGCATCGAGAAGTACTTCAGCTACGTCATCATCAAGACGTCGTTCATCAAGACGCACTATCCGCTCGAATCGCTGTTCTCACCGCATCACCATTCCTGAGCGCCGGCAACGGGAGGAAGGCGAACGCCTCGCGCTCCCAACGCTTCCTTCACTGCCCGAATGCGGCAGCCATCTTTGCGCGCGCGCTTCGCTTCGAACGCCGGGCGCTTCGGCGCGCTCGCCGCGCGCCGTCCGTCCCGGGCATGCAATCCCTGCTTATCGGCAATGGCCGGAAAGGAATCGACACATGACCACGCGTTACGCCTTGAGCGAACTGATTCGCAGCGACAACTTCATCGACGGGCAATGGGTGGCGGCTGCGGGCGGCAAGCGCTTCGCGGTCACCGACCCCGCCACGGGCGAGACGATCGCCGAAGTCGCCGATAGCGACGCCGACGACGCGCGCGCCGCCACCGATGCCGCCGCCCGCGCGTTCGCCGCCTGGCGCGACACGCTCCCCGCCGAGCGCGCCGCGGTGCTGCGCCGGTGGCATGCGCTGATCGTCGCGAACGCGGATGAGCTTGGCCGCCTGATCTCGCTCGAACAGGGCAAGCCGCTGCACGAAGGCCGCGGCGAAGTGATGTATGGCGCGTCCTACGTCGCGTGGTTCGCCGAGGAGGCCACGCGCATCTATGGCGACCTGATCCCGCAGCAGCAACGCGGCAAGCGCATGAGCGCGGTCAAGGAGCCTGTGGGCGTAGTCGCGGCGATCACGCCGTGGAACTTCCCCCTCGCGATGATCGCGCGCAAGATCGCACCTGCCCTCGCCGCGGGCTGCACCGTGGTCGGCAAGCCCGCCGAGGACACGCCACTCACGGCGCTAGCGCTCGCGATGCTCGCGCACGAGGCAGGCGTGCCGCCCGGCGTGCTGAACCTCATCTGCGCCTCGCGCGAGCACGCGGTGCCAGCCGTCGGCGACTGGCTCACCGACAGCCGCGTGCGCAAGATCACCTTCACCGGCTCGACGCCGGTGGGGAAGTACCTGGCGAAGGAATCGGCGGGCACCTTGAAGAAGCTCTCGCTCGAACTGGGCGGCAACGCGCCGTTCATCGTGTTCGACGACGCCGATATCGATGCGGCCATCGCCGGCCTCATCGCCGCGAAGTTCCGCAACGGCGGCCAGACCTGCGTGTGTCCGAACCGCGTGTATGTGCAGTCGGGCGTCTACGAACGCTTCGCCGATGGGCTCGCCACGCGCGTCGCCGCGCTCAAGGTCGCGCCCGCGACCGACCCCGCCGCGCAGATCGGCCCGATGATCAACGCGCGCGCGGTCGACAAGATCGCCCGCCACGTGGACGACGCCGTGAGCCGCGGCGCCCGCGTGCTCACGGGCGGCAGGCGCCTGACCGAACTGGGCGCGAACTGGTACGCGCCCACCGTGCTCGCCGGCGCGACGTCCGAGATGCAGCTGAGCTGCGAAGAAACCTTCGGCCCCGTCGTGCCGCTCTTCCGCTTTCACGACGAAGCCGAGGCGATCCGCGCCGCCAACGACATCCCCTATGGCCTCGCCTCCTACTTCTACAGCCAGGACGTGCGCCGCATCGACCGCGTTGCGCGAGAGCTCGAAGCCGGTATCGTCGGCATCAACGAAGGGGCGCTTGCGAGCGAAGCCGCGCCGTTCGGCGGCGTGAAAGAATCCGGCTATGGCCGCGAGGGCTCGAAGTACGGGCTCGACGATTACCTCTCCATCAAATACCTCTGCCAGGGAGGGCTTGCATGAGCACCTATCCGATCGAAGTCGCGTTTCCCGACATCGCCGCGCACGAGCACAGCGAAACGGGGGTTCCTTACGTGCATACGTTCGACTCCGGCGTGGCCGGGCCGCACGTGATGATCAACGCGCTCACGCACGGCAACGAGGTGTGCGGCGCGCTCGTCGTCGATGCGCTGTTGCGCGCGCGCCTGCGCCCGCGGCGCGGCAAGCTCACGCTCGCGTTCGCGAACGTCGAAGCGTATCGCCGCTTCGACGCCGCACGGCCTGACGCCGCGCGCTTCGTCGACCAGGACTTCAACCGCGTATGGACCGCCGCCACGCTCGACGATCTCTCGCGCGATTCGAGCGAGCTGCGCCGGGCCCGCGCGATGCGGCCCGTGATCGACGATGTGGATCTGCTGCTCGATCTGCATTCGATGCACGAGAAGAGCGCGCCGTTGATCGTCGCGGGGCCGCTCGCCAAGGGCATCGAACTTTCCGCGCGGCTGGGCGCCCCGGCCACGGTCATTTGCGACGAAGGCCATCCCGAAGGCCGCCGCATGCGCGATTACGAGGGCTTCGGCGACCCGGCGAGCGCGAAGAACGCGCTGCTGATCGAGTGCGGACAGCACTGGGAAATGGGCGCCGTGACCGTGGCGCGCGACGTGGCCGCGCGCTTTCTGCTGCTCTCGGCCGTCGTGGAAGAAGCAGACCTGCCCGCGGGCTGGATCCAGCCGCTGCCGCCCGCCATGCGTGTGGTGCGCGTGACGGAACCCGTGGTCGCGAAGAGCATGGACTTCCGTTTCGCGGGCGACTACACCGGGCTCGAAGTGTTCCCCAAAGCGGGCGCCGTGATCGGATGGTCCGACGGCGAGCCGGTGTGTACGCCCTACGACGACTGCATGCTCGTGATGCCGTCGCTGCGTCAATTGCGGCCGGGCGTGACCGTGGTGCGCCTCGGCAAGATCGAGCAGCACATCGAACAGGCGCGCTGACGTGCCTGCCTCTTTTTCTCATCAGACGAACGAACGATGAAAGTCCAGCAGATCATGCAAAGCGTTGCCGTACAGGGCCTCGAAGACTGGGGCACGGCCAACGCTGCCGGCGCACAGGCGATCCGCATTTCCGGCGTGCAGAAGGTGATTCCGGGTACGGAATCGGTCGACACCGGGCTATTCGAATGTACGAGCGGCACTTACCGCCGCTCGGTGAAGGAGGCAGAGGTCATGCACATCCTGAGCGGCAGCGGGCGCTTCACGCCCGATGGCGAGGCAACGGTGCATTTCAGAGGCGGCGACACGCTCTTTTTCGCGGCGAACACGGAGGGCACGTGGGAAGTCGATGAAGCGATGCGCAAGGTCTACGTCATTCTTTGAGCATGCTGTGAAGCGGCGCGAACGCGCTTAGTCAGGTAGCGGGCCGGGTTCTCCCCGGCCCGTTTCACGTTGTGCGCAAAGGAGCCCTACCGCTGCGACCAGGCGCGCTCAAGCCGCTTCGAGCGCCTTCGCCTGCTGCAGGAACGCGCTTGGCGTGACGCCGCAAAAGCGCTTGAAATGGCGCGCCAGATGGCTCTGGTCGAAGAAACCCACCTCAGTCGCCACCACGGCGCCCGGCACGCCGGCGAGCAGCAGGGTTTGCGCGCGGCGCACGCGCACGCCGCACAGGTACTTGTACGGCGAGAGGCCGACCTGCTGACGAAAGACGGCCGCGAATCGCGAAACGCTGAGCGCCGACACCTCGGCCAGTTCGGCGAGGCTCACCGACCTGTCGAAATTCGCTTCCATATAGGCCAGCGCGTTGCGAAGCGCGGTAGCTGGCGCGTTGACGGTGTTCATGATCAAGCCTCGCTGGCAGTCGATGCGTGCACGCTCGCCACAGGTTCCGCGCGCCCGAAGCGCGCAATTGAAAACGGTTCGAGCGGTATGGCGGTTTGGCCGTCGTCGAGCAGCTCGGCGAGCGTCTCGCCCACGCCCGGCCCGATCTGGAAACCCGAGCCGCTGAAGCCGAACGCATAGAAGAGGCCTGCCGTCGTCGTACTCGGTCCGATCACCGGTTCCGCGTCCGGCAGATAGCTCTCCACCCCGCTCCACACGCGGATCACATGCAGCGGCGCGAGCCCAGGCACGAGCCGGCGGAACTGCGCGATCTGCTGCACGGTGTTGCCCGGCAGCACGCCGGCGCGGCGCGTGGTCGCGTCGGCGGGCCCCGGTGCGCCGCCGCCCAGCACGAGATTGCCGCGCGGGATCTGCCGGAAGTACACGCTCTCCTCCTTGATCGACGTGTAGACGCCCATCGAATGCATGAAGCGGTACGGCACCGGCTCGGTCACGGCCATCTGCGGGCCGCGCGCCACGAGCGGCACCGGCTCGCCGAATTGCGTGGACAAGGCGTTCGCCCACGCGCCCGCGCAAATGAGCAGTTGCTCCGCGCGCCAGACGGCGCCCGTCGCGCTCTCCACGCGAAAGCCGCCGGCCTCCTTCTCCACGCGCACGATCTCGGTGTTCTCGACGAGATTCGCTCCGAGCCGCGCGGCCGCCCGGCCGAACGCAGGTGCGGCGAGCCGCGGGTTGGCGTGGCCGTCGCGCGGCGAGATCGACGCAGCCAGCACTTCGCGCCCGAGGAACGGAAAGCGCCGGAACATCGCGGCGCCGTCCAGCACTTCGAGGTCGAGCCCATACGCGCGCGCTTGCTCGGCATAGCGATGGAAGTACTCGGCGTCGTGCGCGTGGTAGCAGACCCGCGTGTGGCCCGACGGCAGAAACTCGACATCCTCGCCGAGCAGCGATTTCGCCTGATACCAGATGTCGAGCGCGCGGTTGGACATCGCGAGTTGCGAGAGCGCACGCCCCTGGCGGCGCACGCCGCCGAAGTTCACGCCGCTCGCCTGCTGTCCCGTCAGCCCGCGTTCGAGCAGGATCACCGAGCGGTTCCGGCGGCGCAGGAAAAACGCCGTCGATGTCCCGATGATGCCGCCTCCAATCACGATCACATCGGCCCGATCGCTCATTCGCTGAACTCCTTCGCGCAGGGCGCGCCGTGCTGCGTTTGCGGGGACGTGCATGCGCGTGCGGCCGATTGCGTTGTCGTTTGTGCTTGTGCTGTCGTTTGTGCTTGCGTTTGCGCCGTGAGGCCAGCCTCTCGCGCGCGCCCCGGCGCGTCGTCCACGCCTTGCGTGGCCGCGCTAACCATCATCGTCAGCGGCTTCACCGGCGCTTGCCCGCGTAGCCGGCCCACGGCTTCGAGCGGCACGCCAGCCTCCGCGGCAATCACCTCGGCGCCGGCATGCGCGCAAAAGCGCCCCTGGCAGCGCCCCATTCCCACGCGGGAAAACGCCTTTGCGCGATTCGCCTCCGTCGCGCCCATCTCGCGCACGACGTGGCGCAGCTCGCCCGCCGTAATCGCCTCGCAGCGGCACACGACGGTGTGATCCGGGAGCGCCTTCGCAAAGTGGGCGGGCCACGGAAACGCGTTGCGCAGGCCCTGCGCGAAGCGCGTGTAGCGCGCGAGTTCGCTGCGCAGCCGCGCGGCCTCGGCGGGCGTGCCGGAGGGCGCCGCGCCCGCGTCCTGCAATGCGGCGAGCGCCACGAGACGGCCCGCGCGCTCGGCCGCATCGGCACCGCGCACGCGAGCGCCGTCGCCGGCCAGATAGACGCCGCGCACGCTGCTGCGCCCGTCCTCATCGACTTCGGGCAGCCATTGCCGCGCGGCCTGATCGAACGAGAACGCGCAGCCGGCGAGATCGGCGAGCTGCGTCTCGGAGCGCAGGTGGTAGCCGAGCGCCACGGCATCGCATGCGACGCGAAGCTCGTCGCCATCGGCGAGTTTCACCCGCACGCCCGTCACGCCGTGCTCGGGCGTGCCTTCGATAGCGAGCGGCGTGACGCCACGATGCACCGGCACGCCGGCGCCACGCAGCGCGCCCATGAGCGTGAGGCCCTTGCGCAATGTTGCGGGCATGCGCAAGAGGTCGGGCAACGCACGCAAACGCTGGCCGAACGTGGACGTATCGAGCACCGCACTCACCGTCGCACCTGCTTTTACGTATTGCGCCGCGACGAGATACAGCAGCGGGCCGGTGCCCATCATCACGGTGCGCGCGCCGATGGCGCAGCCCTGCGACTTCAGCGCCACCTGCGCGCCGCCCAGGCTATAAGCACCCGCCAGATGCCAGCCCGGCACCGGCATCAACCGGTCGGTCGCGCCGCTGCAGACGATCAGCGCATCGAAAGCAAGCTCCTGGTAGCGCGCGCCGCTCACAAGATGCACGGCCTTCGGCCCAACGTTCCAGACCAGCGTCTCGGGCAGGTAGTCGATGCGCGCGCGCAGTGCGTCGAATTCGCCGTGCAGCGCCTCCGCACGAGCGGCTTCGGTGCCGTACAGCGTCTCGTAGCTGCGCTTGAAACCCTCGGGCTGGCGCCGGTAGATCTGGCCGCCATCGCGCCGCCCTTCGTCCACGACCGTGGGCCGCAGCCCGGCGGCCACCAGCGTCTGCGCGGCGCGCACGCCCGCCGGACCCGCGCCGATTACGACCACGTTCAACCCTGTGCGTGCGGCCATACGCCCTCCCCGGCAAGCGAATTACGCGTGACGATCGACATGCCCGGCGCCGCAGGCGTCGTGCACGCGCGCAGGCGCTCGCCTTGCGCCGTCCACACCCAGCAGTCCTGGCAGGCGCCCATCAGGCAGAAACCGGCGCGCCGCCCCTCGTCGAATTCGGAATCGCGCAGCGCGTCTTGTGCGGCGAGCAGCGCGACCATCAGCGTGTCGCCCTCCGCGGCCTGCGCCACGCGGCCGTCGATCACGATGTCGAACGTCGGGCGACCCGCCTCCGCCACTCTCACGAAGCGTGCATTCATGCCGCGGCCCTCTTCGTCGCTTCCGCCGCTTCGGCCAGTTGCGCCGCCTGCGCCTTCTGCAGGCGCTCCAGTTCGCCGGCCGGGTGATGGCAAAGAATCTGCGCGCCGCCAGGCAGCCGCTTCATCGCCGGCGGCGTGAGATTGCAGGCGCCGTCGATACGCACCGGGCAACGCGCGCGAAACGCACACAGTTCCCGCACCTCGGCCGAAGGCCCGAGCGGCGGAAGCGCCGCGCCGGTCGTGGCGAGGCGCGCGTCGAGCCAGCCCGGCTGCAAGGCCGGCACCGAATCGACCAGCAGCCCCGTGTACGGGTGATAAGGGGGTGCGACCAGCACGTCGCGCTGGCCCGCCTCGACGCATTGGCCGCCGTACAGCACGACCACGTCGTCGCAGATCGCGCGCACCGTCGAAATGTCGTGGCTGATGAACATGTACGAGACGCCCAGTTCGCGGCGCAGCTCGGCGAGCAGATCGAGAATCGCCGCGCCGACGACGGTGTCGAGCGCGGACGTCACCTCGTCGCAAAGAATGAGCGCGGGCTCGGCCGCGAGCGCGCGGGCAAGGTTCACGCGCTGCTTCTGGCCGCCAGAGAGACCGCCTGGCTGGCGTTTGGCGAGCGAGGCAGGCAGCTTCACGAGGTCCAGCAGTTCGAGCATGCGCTTTTGTGCGGCCGCGCCGCGCAGGCCGTGATAGAAGCACATGGGCCGCGCGAGGATGTCTGCGATCGTGCGGCTCGGGTTGAGCGCCGTATCGGCGTTCTGGAACACGATCTGGATGCGGCGGTACTGGTCGGGCGTGCGCGCCGCGAGCGTTGCGGGCAGCGGCACGCCGTCGAGCAGCACCTCGCCGCGCGCGCGATCGACGAGGCCGGCCACCACGCGCGCGAGCGTCGTCTTGCCCGAACCCGATTCGCCGATCACACCGAGCGCACTGCCGCGCGCAATGCGCAGGCTCACGTCCTCGAGCACGCGCACGGCGGGCACGCCATTCGCGTCGACGCGGCCGTAGCCAGCATCGAGGCAGCGCACTTCGAGCAGCGGCACCTGGGCGGCCGGGCTCGCCGCGGGTGGTCCGGCATCGGGGTGCCGGCGCGCGGCCAGCAGCGCGCGCGTGTAGTCGTCGGTGGGCGCATCCAGCACCTGGAGCGTCGTGCCATTTTCGCGCACTGCACCAGCATTCAGGACTACGATTCGATCGGCCATCTGCGCGACGACCGCGAGATCGTGCGACACGTACACGGCCGTCGTGCCGAGTTCGCGCACGACCTTGCGAAAGGCCGCGAGCACTTCGATCTGCGTGGTCACGTCGAGCGCCGTGGTGGGCTCGTCGAACACGACCACGGCGGGGTCGGTAATGAGCGCCATCGCGGCCATGAGCCGTTGCAGCTGGCCGCCGGACACCTGGTGCGGATAGCGCGCGCCGATGGTTTCGGGCGAAGGCAGCGCGAGCGCGCGAAAGAGGCCCACCGCCTTCTCGCGCGCCGCCGCGGGCGACATCAGCTTGTGCAGGAGCGCGGGCTCGATCACCTGGTCCATGATTGTGCGCGCCGGGTTGAAGCCGGCCGAAGCGCTCTGCGCAACATACGCGACGGTGCGGGCGCGCAGCGCGCGGCGGCCGCGCTCGTCGAGCGCGAGCACATCGGTGCCGCCTATCTTCACGGTGCCGCCCGCAATCGTGCAGCCTTCGCGCGCATGGCCAAGCAGCGCCAGCGCGATGGTGGTCTTGCCCGAGCCGGATTCACCGATCAGCGCGAGCACTTCGCCCTTCTTCACCGTGAAGTCGACGCCCTTGACGATCTCGACGACCGGATCGGGCGCCGTGCCCGCCACCACACGCAGGCCCGCCACTTCGATCATGTTCATTTTCTGCCTCCATGCGCGCGGCCGCTGTGGCGCCGCAGGCTGTCGATCAGCAGGTTCACGCCGATGGTCAGCGTCGCGATCGCGACGGCCGGCATCAGCACGGCGGGCGCCCCTTCCGCGAGGCCACCGATGTTCTCGCGCACGAGCGAGCCCCAGTCCGCGTCCGGCGGCTGCACGCCGAGGCCGAGAAACGACAGGCCGGAGAGCAGCAACACGATGAACACGAAACGCAGGCCGAAGTCGGCGAGCATGGGGTGGATCATGTTCGGCAGCACTTCCACGCGGGCGATATAGAAAAGCCCTTCGCCGCGCGCCTTCGCGACCTGCACGTATTCGAGCGTCATCAGGTTCACCGCGAGCGAGCGGGAGATACGAAACGCGCCTGGAATATAGGCGAGCGCTGCGACCGTGATGAGCATCGGCACCGAAGAGCCGAACGCCGCGATCACGACGAGCGCGAGCACCTTGCTCGGGATCGAGATCAGCGCGTCGAACACGCGGCACAGGACCTCGTCGAACCAGCGCGGCGACACCGCCCCGAGCAAGCCGAAAAACGTGCCGATGCCGCTTGCGAGCAGCGTGGCGGCGAGTGCGAGGCCCACCGTGTACTGCGTGCCGAACAGCACGCGGCTCAGCATGTCGCGGCCCAGAAAGTCGGTGCCGAGCAGATGCGCCGCGCTGTACGAGCCGAAGATCTCCGTGGAGGTGATGGCGCCGCCCTTGTAGGGCGCGACGAGCGGCCCGATGAAGGCAACGCCGAGCCAGAACACGACGATCGCGAGGCCGATCAGGCCGAGTACCGAAAGGCGCCCGGCGAGCCGGCGTAACGGTCCGCGCGGCGGGGTGGGAACATCCTGCGGCGCGCCCTTGACGGCGTCGGCGCCGGACCGGTCCTCGCCCTCGCTGGCGGCGTAGAGCACGGTCGTGGCATGGGAAGTGGCGGGTCGGTTCATCGTTGACGCAGCCTCGGGTTGGATACGATTTGACACAGGTCCGCGATCAGCACGAGCACCAGATACGCGGCGCAGAACACCATCACGCAGCCCTGCACGAGCGGCAGGTCGCGATTCGTCACGGCGTCGACCATCAGGCTCGCGAGCCCCGGATAGTTGAAGATCGACTCCACGATCACGACGCCGCCGAACAGGTACGAAAGACTGAGCGCGACGGCATTGGCGATCGGGCCGATCGTGTTGGGCAGCACGTGGCGCAGCACGATGCGCGTGGGCGAGGCGCCCTTCAGGCGCGCCATTTCCACATACGGCGCGCCGAGCTGGTCGAGCACGGCGGCGCGCGTCATGCGCGCCATCTGCGCGACGATCACGCAGCACAGCGTCATCACGGGCATCGCATAGATGCGCAGCAGCGTGCCGAACGAGTCCACCTCCGAGAGGTACGACAGCGCGGGCAGCCAGCGCAGCTTCACGGCGAAGATCAGCACTGCGATGGTGGCGACCAGGAACTCGGGCACGGCCACGGCCGAAAGCGTGAGCACGTTCAGCGCGCGGTCGAGTAGCGAGCCGCGGAACACGGCGGAAAAGATGCCGATGGCGAGCGCGAGCGGCACAGAAACGAGCGTGGTGAGCCCGGCCAGCACGAGCGAATTCGGCAGGCGCGTGGCGATGAGCTGGCTCACCGGCAGGTTGTTCGAGAGCGACGTGCCGAAGTTGCCGGAAGCGGCCTGCACGAGCCAGTGCAGGTAGCGCGTGAACGCGGGCTGGTCGAGGCCGAACTGATGGCGCAGCGCGGCCACCTGCTCGGGCGTGGCCGCCTGGCCGAGCGCCTGTTGCGCGGCGTCGCCGGGCAACAGGCCCGTCAGCGCGAACACGAGTGCCGAAACGAGCAGCAGCGTGAGCACCGCGAGGCCGAGCCGCGCCGCAATGAGTCGTTGCGCGTGAGCTTTCATCGGATATCGCCTCTCTGGACCTTGTGAAGCGTGGGATTCGGTGGCCGGGCGCGAGCCCGGCCGCGCACATCAAGCCTCGAGCCAGACGTTCTCGGCAAACTTGAAGCCCATGAGCCCCGCGATCGGAATCGAGCCGAGCCCCTTGAGCTTCGTTGTGCGCGCATCGATCGAGCTGAGGAACAGCGGAATGCCGATGCCGCCGTCGCTATGCACGAGCACCTGCATGTCGCCGTAAATCTTCTTGCGCTTCGTGTCGTCGGGTTCGCCGCGCGCGGCAAGCAGCAACTGGTCGAACTTCGGATCCTTCCAGTTCGCCTCGTTCCACGGCGCATCCGACTTGAAGAACTGCGTGAAGATCACGTCCGCGCTCGGGCGCGCGTTGATATTGCCGAACGTGATGGGGTGCTTCATCCAGTGGTTCGACCAGTAGCCGTCGGCCGGCGTGCGCACCACTTGCACGTTCAGCCCGGCCTGCGGCGCGACCTGTTGCAGCAGCATGGCCATTTCGACGGAGCCGTCCGCGGCCGGCGACGCATACACCTGCAGCGGCGTGCTGCCGAGCTTCGCCTTCTGGAAGTAGAACTTCGCCTTTTGCGGGTCGTACGTGCGCTGCGGCAAGCCGCCGTAGTAGTACTTGTTGGTCGGATCGATAGGCTGGTCGTTGCCGATCTCGCCGTAACCGAGGAACACGGTATTGCGGATCTGCTCGCGGTCGAACAGGTGCATCATGCCGCGGCGGAAGTCCTCGTTGCCCGTGATGCCGCCGTCGTCGCGCATGATGAGATCGGTGTACTGGCCCGTCTTCGTCTCCTGCACGGCGAAGCCCGGCGTGCCCTTGATGCGCGCGGTCGAGCGCGGGCTGACCTGGTTGATGAGCTGCACGTCGCCCGAGAGCAGCGCATTCACGCGCGCCGATTCGTCGCCGATGCCGACCAGCTCGATTTCGTCGAGATGCGGCAGGCCCGGCTTCCAGTAGTGCTCGTTGCGCACGACGACCGTGCGCACGCCCGGCGCGAACTCCTTCAGCTTGAACGGCCCAGTGCCGACAGCGGTTTTGAAATCGCTGGTTCCCGCCTTGAGGATCATGAAGTGCGAGTCGGCAAGGATCACGGGAAGGTCGGCGTTCGCGCCCTGGAGCGTGATCGTCACCTCGTTCGGGCCCGTCGCCTTGACGTCCTGGAACTGGTCGGCGAGCGTCTTCACCTTCGAGCCGACGGCGGCGTCCTTGTGCCGCATCAGCGAGTAGACCACGTCGGCCGGCGTGAGCGTCTTGCCGTCGTGGAACTGCACGCCGTTGCGCAGCTTCACGACCCACACCGTCGCGTCCTTCGTCTCGAGCGACTGCGCCAGCGCCATCTGCGCGCCAAGGTGCGAGTCGTACTCGGTCAGGCCGTTGTACAGCATGTTCGCGCGAACGTAGTCGGTGGATACCGAGCCCTTCGCGGGATCGAGCGTATCCGATGCGGACGCAGACTGCGTCGCCACGCGAATCTTGCCCCCCTGCTTCGGCTTTTCCTGCGCGAGGGCCGCGCCGCTCGCGGCGAGCAAGCCCGCGCCGGTCATCGACATCATGCCGCCGGCGAGCATCACGCGAAGCAGATCGCGGCGCGACGCGCCACGCCGTGTCAATTCCTCGAGCCGCACGCCCGCGTGGGCCAGCGAGTCGACCAGTTCTACAGGCGATTTATCGATGCTCATGAAACTTCTCCGCGTCAGATGTGGGGGCCGCAGCTCGCCGTAACGAGGCTGTGTTTTGTGTGGAATTGCTGGAAAAGCGGGTTCAGTAAAAGGCGTCTTTGATCTGGTAGTACGCGCCGACGAGCGGCAAAAACCACGGCTTGCCCGTGTGGCCGGGTATGGCGGGCCACGCGAAATCGCGCCACGGATTGGCTGCGGCGTTGCCGCTCATCACTTCGGCCATCATCTGGCCCATGTGCGTCGACATCTGCGTACCGTGGCCGCTATAGCCCATCGAGAACCACACGCCGTCGTGCTGGCCGGCGCGCGGCAAACGGTCCGCCGTGATGTCCACGAGCCCGCCCCAGCAGTAGTCGATGCGCACGCTCGCCAGCGCCGGAAACAGCTGTGCAAGATTGCGCTGCAAGATGCGGCCGCTCTTTGCATCGGAAGGCTGCTCCGACGCCGTGAAGCGCGCGCGGCCGCCGAACAGCAGACGCGAATCCGGCGTCACGCGAAAGTAGTTGTGCATGAGCCGGCTCGTCGTGTACGAACGGCGTTGGGGCAAGAGCTGCGCGAGCTGGGCGGGGGGCAGCGGCTCCGTCACGACGATGAACGAGCCGACCGGCGCGAGGCGCCGCCGGTACCACCCGAACGGCCCGTGCCGCGAAGGCCCCGTTGCGATGAGGACCTGCTGCGCGCGCAGCGTGCCGCGCGAGGACTCCACGCGGTATGCGCCGCCCTCCTTCGCGATCGACGCCACCGCCGCGTGTTCATACAGCTTCGCGCCGCGCCGCGCTGCCGCGTTCGCGAGCCCCACCGCGAAGCGGCCCATGTGCATCTGGCCGCCGTGCTTCTGGAGCAGACCACCGAAGAAGCTGTCCGAGTCCACTTCGCTACGAATGCGCTCGCGGCCGATGATCTCGACGTCCGGATCGACCTCGCGGCGAATCAGCTCGGCCGTGCGTTCGAGGTGGTCGAGGTGATGCGGCTTCGCAGCGAGCTTGAGCTTGCCCGAGGCGAGATAGTCGCAATCGATGCCCTCCTCGCGAATGAGCCGCTCCACCGTATCCACGGCCGCCGCATAGGCGCGGTAGCAGCCCTGCGCGCGCTCTACGCCCAGTTGCTCGCGCAGCGCCGCGTAGTCCTGCGCCACGCCCGTGTTGCACTGCCCACCGTTGCGCCCTGATGCCCCGCCACCCATGCGGCCCGCGTCCAGCACCGCGACGCTCGCCCCGCGGCGCGCGAATGCTAGCGCCGCGGAAAGGCCCGTGAAACCGCCGCCGACCACGGCGATATCCACGCGGCCATCCACCGCCCCCTCGCTCGCGAGGAGTCCGGCAGGTGCGGTATCGAGCCAGTAGGAATCGAGCTTCATCGGGCAACCTCGGTTCTGGAAACAACGGGCGAATCAGGTGAGCGGTGCATAGGGTCCAAATGCGGCGGGCTGTGGCGCAAGCCTTTGCGGGTCACAGGCCAAGCTGCGTCGCGAGCTCGCCAATGGTTTCTACTTCGTAGTACTCATAGTAGGGCGTACCCGGCTCGTGGCCGCGCTTGACGAAAGCCTTGTGCTTGATGCCCAGGTCGTGCGCCGTCATGAGGTCGTAGCGCAGGCTCGACGAAACGTGCAGCACGTCGCCGGGGTTGCAGTTCAGCTGGTCGAACATGTACTCGAAGCCCTGCATGCGCGGCTTGTACGACTGCGCCTGCTGCGCCGTGAACACGCGATGGAACGGCGCGCCGAGCTTGTCCACGTTACTCTGGATCTGATCGTCCGAGGCGTTCGAGAGGATCACGAGCCTGTACTTCTTCGCGAGGCGCGAAAGCCCTTCGGGCACGTCTGGGTGCGGGCCCCACGTCGGCACGGCGAGGTAGAACTTCTCCGCTTCCGCTTCGCTGAACTCCACGTTCATGCGCTTGCAGGTGCGGCGCACCGAGTTGACGATCACGTCGCGGTACGGCTTCCAGGCGCCGAGCACTTCGTCGCGGCGATAGCCCGCGAAGAACGCGACGAACTTCTCGAGATCCGCGCCCTTGAGGCGGTCGCCGTACATCTCGCGCGCCATGTCGGCCATGCGGAACTTCGTCAGCGTGCCGTAGCAGTCGAACGTGATGTACTTCGGCTCGAAATCGATCATGATGACAATCCTTTCGTGTGATGAACCC
>NZ_DATJWR010000277.1:0-6422 GCF_035501035.1 Paraburkholderia sp. | reverse complement strand
CACAGGTCTGCTGATGGCGGAGAACGGCGGTTCGTCGATCTATCAGTCGCTTGGATCAGCTACACATGACTAACAACTGGTCGGGCCGAATTACACCGTCGTCGGCCAGAAGGCTTGTCCGCTCCAGCACGTTGCGCAGTTCGCGGATGTTGCCCGGCCACGAATACGCACGCAGCAGTGCAAGTGCGTCCGGCGAAATCAGGGGTTTGCGTGGCGAGCCGTGTCCCGCAGAGGCAATACGCGCCAGGCTGGAGTCAGCCAGAAGCGGAATATCTCCCACAGGCTCACGCACCGCAGGAAAATGAATGGGGAAAGCACTGATCCGGAAGTATAGGTCGGAGCGAAACAGGCCCGCCGGGATCATCTGCTCGAGCGGCTTGTATGTGGCAGCGACGAGCCGGAAATCGGCCCGCTGGGTCTCGGTGCTGCCGACGCGCCTGAAGGTGCCCGTCTCGATGACGTGCAAACACTACGCGTGCGACCTGAGACAGGCTCGAGTGCAGCCAGTCCGCCGAGAATGCTGCCTAGTATATGCCCCCGACACAATTCTCATCGTTCTTCTTTAAGCAGCGCAAGAATTAGCTGTAACGCTTGCCGATTAAAGCTAGAGTATGGCGTTTGCACGGCAAACTCTACCGCTACGGTTCCACCGTGCGAGGAGCGTGATGGTGAGAACGGGCGCACAAGCGATGAGACAACGCGAAGAAGTTAGCGGGCGATAAGGTTGCCGGCATTCTCCGTCCGCGCAAGCCTGAATCGAGTGCAACTACATGAATGCTGTTGCAGCAGGTGCTGATGCGCGGACTCGTGGCTGTCAAGTTTCTCACGATCGGCCGCAATCGCGGTCCGGAAGCGAGCGGCAGCGTGAGCGTCGCGCTCGTCGGCATCGCGTTGGCGAGTCTCCGTCGGACGCTCGGCGCGCAGGTAGATCACGATGTGAACCGCGTGCATCCATCCTTCTGCGCTGGCCGCGTATCGGCCATTACATCGGTTCTATCCACTTGATCTTGGCGTGGAGCGTAGTCGATCAGATGCTGAACCACTTCGACGAGGCGGTGATCGGCAAACTACTCAGACCCGTGCAACTTGACTTGAAACAGGAGGCAGGCGCGATGCGCTGCCAGACAGATATGGGACGTCGACGATTTCACGTAGCCATTAGTCGATGGCTACGCAGATAGGTCGAAGGCCAGGAGACGAGGAGACCAGAACCATGAATGCTCGCACACAGGCCACCAAGCCGCCCAGGCTGCACAGGCGGTTGATGCAGTACGACCCGGTGCTGGGTTACCGCTTCGTACCCCGCCTCAAACTCCGGATACCTCATGAAGGTGGTGGGTACCTCGTGAAGACCAACGGGGACGGCTTCCGCTGCGATCACCAGGTGACCCCGCGCAAGAACCGCGCGCATCGTGTTCTGGTCTTCGGCGACTCTTTCACCGCGGGCGACGGCGTGAGCAACGGCAAGCGATACTCCGACGTGCTTGAGGCGAACCTGTCCGACACCGAGGTCCTGAACTTCGGCCTGAGCAATAGTGGAACGGATCAGCAGTATCTGATCTTCCAGCAGTACGCCGGCAAGATCGACTATGACGCCGTGGTCATCGCCGTGCTCGTGGAAAACATCCAGCGCAATGTCGCCAGGGAGCGCGGATGGGCAGATCACACAGGCGAAGTCATTCGTGTGCCCAAGCCCTGGTTTGAACTTTCTCCGGGTCACGGGTTGACCCTGAAGGGCGTGCCCGTTCCGCTGCCGTACAAGGCAGACATGACCGCGCCGGAAGACGGCCGCGGCTCGCTGCGCACGAGCCTGCGCAGGATGGTCAACAGGTTGGGCCCCGATTTCAAAGACTTCTGTCAGCGGTTGACGAGATTCCAACCGCTCCCCGAGTATGGCTCCCCGAGCAGCGATGGCTGGAAGCTGCTGCATGCCATACTCAAAAAGTGGGTGTCGGAACTCGAAGTACCGGTGGTCATCGCGGTCATTCCACTCTATCAGTACGTCGAGGAAACAGCCAGCTACAAGGACATCAGGCGGCGTTTCGACGAGCTTGCGCAGTCGATCGATGCGCCCGTTTATCACGTCATCGACGATATGCAGCGTGAACCGGCCGAGACGAGAAGGCAGTTGCGGTTCCGGATCGACTGCCATCTCACGCCGAACGCCCACAAGATCATCGGGCAAGCGCTAGCTAAGGTTGTGGCGCCGTTGCTGGGCGGTGCGGCGACGCGCGATACCGATCCGGTGTCCGCTCCCGCCGTAGTCACCGTTGACACATGGCAGGCGACACGAGACGGCACTGCCGGCAAACAGGGGATTGTCGCCGCCGGGCGGGCGTCACCATCCGAAAGCGTCGGGACGTGAGGGGCCGATGGGCGTTCTCAAAACCGGCCTCTCGAGAACAGATCAATGGGCGATCGTCGATACGCTGTACTTCGATTCGGCGCGGCATCGCTTTGTGCGTGGAGACCTCGAAATCGACGGCTCGCGTATCGCGCAGATCCTGGAGCCTCGCACGTCACGGCGTGCCTGCGCGCTCGCGGGCGACACTACGGTATGTCTGCCTGGCCTGATCAATTCCGACGTCTGTCCTGGTCACGAGGACTGGCAGCGGTATTCGCAGGAGCTCGTTTTGAACGGGTTCACGGCGGCGGGTGTGTTTTGCAGGAGCCTCGCCGAAGGAGCGGAATACTCCGGGTGTGACGGCGTGCGCCGGCTCCTCTATATCGAACTGGCGGAACGAGGCGGCAGCGGTGACAGCGCGGAGGCGCGCCAGCGTGCTTGCGAAAGCTTCGTGCGCGTGGTGAATTCGATCAGGCTCGCATGCGGCGAGGTCTTCCCTGTGGTCGTGCCGGGCGAAATCTGGTCTGCGGCGACACTTCTCGCTGCGGCGTCGATTGCCGGGCAACTGGGCAGGCGGCTGTGCGTTCGCCTCAGCTCGACGTCGGCCGACGCGAAGCGCTACAAGGAAACACGCTGCTTTACGGAGGTGGGGCTGCTGTCCTACCTGTCGCTGCTATCGCAGGCAACGATCTTCAACCTCTCGCAACTTACCCGTAGCGATGTGGCGATGGTAAACGCATCGTCCGCGAATCTGGTGTGTGCGCCGGGGGCGGTCAGCGAATTGTTGCTGGAACAACACTTCGCGCGCCTGTCGTTGAAGGACCGCGCTCTGGCGTTCTCTATTAGCCACCATGCGGTGGCGTGCGTGGACCGCTACAAGTCGCTCATGGACTTGTCGACGGCGTTGCTCCACCAGTCGTGCGACGCAGCGGCAACGTGCAACCTCGTCGTCGATGCATTGACGCATTCGGCGGCGCGAGCGCTCGGTATCCCGAACGTCGGCGCGATCGATGCAGACATGAAGGCCGATCTGAGCCTGTTCGACCGGCCTGAGGATCTCGCGGAGAACGGCGACAGCCGCGACTTCATCAAGCTGCTAGCGCACAGCAAGCCGCGCGATGTGCTGATCGACGGCTCGCCCGTTGTGCTCGACGGCTTCATCGTGCGGGAGCGGGAACAGGTATAAGCGATGGCGCACATCGGGCCCATCACGTCCTCGCGCCAAATCGCGCTCGCGGAGTGTGTGCGGAGCGTAGGGCGGCCCCGATTTGCCGGGTGGTACAACGAGCAACCTTCCATCGTCGTGGAGGAAGAATCATGTCCAGGTACGTACTCGGCGTCTCGGCCTTCTATCACGACTCGGCCGCCGCGGTGTTAAAAGACGGAGTGATCGTCGCCGCGGCGCAGGAAGAACGATTCAGCCGGAAGAAACACGACCCGCGTTTCCCGCGTGGCGCGATCAACTACTGTCTCGAGGAGGCGGAGATCGACGGCAGCGACCTGGCGGCCATCGCGTTCTACGACGATCCCGCGCTGACGGCCGACCGGATCATCCGTTCGTCGATCGCATTCGCGCCCGAGTCCGAGGTGTTCTTCACCCGTGCGGTTCGCTCGTTCTTCGCCGTGAAGCCCTATTTCAAGGACCTGATCGAGGAGATGCTGAACTGCGACGTGCCGATTTACTTCGCGCGGCATCACTATTCGCACGCGGCATCGACGTTCTTCCCGTCGCCGTTCGAGGAGGCGGCCGTGCTGTGCGTCGATGGCGTCGGGGAGTGGTCAACCACAAGCCTCGGCATCGGGCGCGCCAGCAGGATCGAGATCCTCAAGGAGATTCGCTATCCGCACTCGCTAGGCCTGCTCTATAGCGCGTTCACGTTTTTTTGCGGTTTCAGGGTCAACAGCGGAGAGTACAAGCTGATGGGCCTTGCGCCCTACGGCAACCCTGCTTACGCAGAGAAGATCAAGGAGCACCTGATCGACATCAAGGATGACGGCTCATTCAGGCTCAATCTTGACTTTTTCGATTTTCACAAAGGGCTGACACTCACGAACGAACGCTTCGATCGGCTCTTTGACGGACCGCCTCGCGTACCCGAGTCGCGCATCACGCGGCGCGAGATGGATCTTGCTGCGTCCATCCAGGCTGTGACCGAAGAGGTCATGCTGAAGATCTCGCGCACGCTGCGCGATATGACGGGCGCAGCGAACCTGTGTCTCGCCGGGGGCGTTGCCTTGAACTGCGTAGCCAACGGGAAGATTCTTCGCGCGGGGATTTTCGACGACATCTGGATCCAGCCGGCCGCGGGCGACGCGGGAGGCGCGATCGGCGCAGCCTATCTCGCCGACTTCAACATGCTCGGCGGCGTCCGGCCCTCACTAGTCGGCGCGAGAGATGCGCAGCAAGGGAGCTTCGTCGGCCCGGAATATAACGACGACGAAATCGTCACGTTTCTGTCGCAATCCGGCGCCCCCTATCACTCGTTGGACCAGGCCGATGCTGGCGCCGCGAAGATTGCGAGCCTGCTTGCCGGGCAAAAGATCGTCGGAATGTTTTCGGGCCGCATGGAGTTCGGGCCGCGCGCACTTGGCGGCCGTTCGATTCTCGGCGACCCGCGCGCAGCGACGACACAATCGCGCATGAACCTGAAAATCAAGTTCCGGGAATCGTTCCGGCCCTTTGCGCCGATCGTGCTGAAGCGCCGCGCGGCAGACTATTTCGAGCTCGACACGGACAGTCCCTACATGCTGATCGTCGCGCCTGTGCGGGAAGAGCACAGGCGGGTGCCGGAGGCGTCATCCGATCCCGAGGACATGCTGCAAATCGTCAACGCAGTGCGCAGCACAGTCCCGGCGATTACGCACATTGACTACAGCGCGCGCATCCAGACGGTGGAGGAAGACGTGAACCCGAGGATGTATTCCGTGCTGCGGGCGTTCGAGGCGCTGACGGGGTGCCCCCTGCTCGTCAACACGTCGTTTAACGTACGGGGTGAGCCGATCGTCTGTACGCCCGAGGATGCCTATCGCTGCTTCATGCGCACGGAGATCGACGTGCTCGTGATGGGCAACCACATTCTCTATCGCAACGAGCAGGCACCCGTCGAAACGGACGATTCCTGGAAGAAGGAGTATCAACTTGACTGACGCTGACCTTGAAAAATTCTTCCGCTCGAAGCTGGCGTGTGCCAGGCAGCGGGTTGAGCCGTTCGTGCTGGCGAAGACAGATCCTGCATGCGTGTCTTATTTTCTAGACGTCTTCGAGCCGGAGCCGATTATCGTCGAGGAAGACATGATCGATGCGTTGCTGGCGATCTGGCGCGAGCAGGGGCTGAATGCGCTGGCGCTGCTCGAGCCGGAGTGGCGCAGGATGGCGAAGTCGCTTCGCGCGCCTGCTGACGAGAGCGAGATCGTGTCGCAATTCGTCTATGCGATGTACTGAACCGGCTTGTCATGCCATGTGCGTGGCGTACACATGCTGGCAGCTCAGAGCACAGCTGATCAGGCACCCTTACAACTGGTTGCTAGTTTTCCGAGATCGTGGAATTTGTCTGCAAGTCAGCTCCGGAGCGGGTTTCGGGCCGACGGCACCTGATCGGGTAGAGTCCAGATTCCTGGACGCAGCGAATGACCGCAAACCCATGCTGGCAAGGGATTCCAACGAAATTGAGCCAGGTGCAGTTCGAGCAGTTTGTCTTGCCGCATCTGGGGCGTGGCCGTCGCGGTCCTTCCCCCACGCTGTCCTTGCACAAGCTCTTCAACTACATCCTCCAGGCACTGTACATGGGATGCCTATAAGGACCTCCCGATTTTTGCAAGCTGGATTCAGCGTAAGCGATCCATTATCGCCGTCCCTCTGAGTGGTGGACAGGCGCGTTGATTCGTGGAGCGGATATGCTGCGAATCAGTTCCGGGGGGAGGGCATCCGCCAAGGCATGAGCGCCTCGTAGTCGTCGGCGGTCTTTGCCAGAGGCAGGCGCTCGAACAGCCAGGTCAGGTAACTGTATGGATCGATACCGTTGGCCTTGCATGTTTCAACGAGACTAAAGAGATTTGCGCTGGCATGTGCGCCGGCAAC
>NZ_DATJWR010000276.1:0-13128 GCF_035501035.1 Paraburkholderia sp. | reverse complement strand
TTCGAAATTGGCGCACGAGTTGGTTAGACTGCGAGTCTCGGCCTTCGCTGCACGGCAAAGCCCGGCGTCGGCGGCACAACAATCATGAGAATGCGCATGCAGCGACACGACAATTTCCGGCAGCGATCCGAGGCGGCAAAGCCGCTGCAAGCGCCGGCAAGGTTTCTCTCCTCACGCACGAGCCGCGCCGCCAGACGCGGCGGTTCGACCTCCCGGAGGCAGGCATGAGCGACGCTCCGCAGACGCACCCCGCGCCCCAGCCCCCCTCGCCGCCCTCTCCCCCGCCGCCCGGCGCGCGTCACCGCCAGGCGCCGAAGCACCGCCGGCGCGGGCCGGTCATTCTGGTCATCCTGCTGATCGTGCTGGTTGCACTGGCCGTCGTGCATATCGTGCGCAACCGAAAGGTCGAGCGCGGCGCATCGCCGCAGGTCGTCACCATCGCCCCCGCCACGCTCGGGCCCATGCCCGTGATCCTCAACGCGCTTGGCACCGTCACGCCCGTTGCCACGGTCACGGTGCTGCCGCAAATCAGCGGCTACCTCACCGAAGTGGGCTACCAGGAAGGCCAGGATGTCGTGAAGGGGCAGTTCCTCGCGCAGATCGACCCGCGCCAGTACGAAATCAGCAAGGAGCAGGCACAGGCGCAGCTTGCGAAGGACGAGGCCCTGCTCGCCCAGGCGCGCGCCGACCTCGCACGCTACACGCAGTTGATGGAGAAGCACTCCATCGCCGAGCAAACCTTCAACGACCAGCAGTTCCTCGTCAAGCAGTACGAAGCCGCGGTGAAGTCCGATATCGCCAACATCAGGCTGTTCGAGCTCGATCTCATCTACTGCCGCATCACCGCGCCGGTGTCGGGTCGAGTGGGCCTGCGCCTCGTCGATCCGGGCAATTACGTAACTTCGTCGAGTTCCACGGGCATCGTCGTCATCACGACGATGAAGCCCACCACAGTCCAGTTCGCGATACCGCAAACCTCCCTCGACAGCGTGTTGCAGCGCTTCAATACCGGCGCGAAGCTGCCAGTCATGGTCTACAGCAGCGACAACACGCGCAAGCTCGCTACCGGCGCGCTCTTTGCGATCAGCAACCAGATGGCCACGGCCACCGGCACCGTCACGCTGCGTGCGAGCATGCCCAACGAGGACGAGGCGCTCTTCCCCAACGAGTTCGTCAACGTGCAGTTGCTCGTCGACACCCTGCAGAACGCCGTGCTCGTACCCACGCCGGCCGTGCAGACCGGCGCGCCGGGCGACTACGTGTACCTCGTGAACGCCAACAACACGGTATCGGTCCACAAGGTCACGCTCGGGCCGAGCGACGGCCGCTACACGGTGATCGCCGCCGGGCTCCAGGCGGGTCAGAACGTCGTGACCGACGGGCTCGACCGCCTCAACGATGGCGCGAAGATCCAGCCCGCGCGCGAGCGGCCTGCCACCCACGCCGGCGCTGCCAGCGGCGCCGCGAGTGCCGCTGGTATCGCTGGTGCAAGCGCCGCGCGGCACGCCGGGTCGGCAAGCGCGCCCGGCGCCGTGAGCGAGCCCGGCGCCACCGCACCGAAGGCCCCCGACGCGAGCGCCGCGGCCTCGCAAGCCGGCTAAGCCGCGGACCACGCGCCGATGAATATTTCGCGCCTCTTCATCCTGCGGCCGGTCGCGACTTCACTTCTGATGATCGCGATGGTGCTGGTCGGCCTCGTTGCGATGAAGTTCCTGCCGGTTTCCTCGCTGCCTTCGGTGGACTATCCCACCATCCAGGTGCAGACCTTCTATCCGGGCGCGAGCCCGAACGTGATGGCGACCACCGTCACGGCGCCGCTCGAAGTGCAGCTCGGTCAGATACCTGGCCTGCAGCAGATGATCTCGTACAGCTCCGAAGGCGCCTCGGTCATCACGCTGCAGTTCGATCTTGCGCTGAGTCTCGACGTGGCCGAGCAGAACGTGCAGCAGGCCATCAACGCGGCCAACAGCTTCCTGCCGAGCGGCCTGCCCGCGCCGCCAACCTACGCCAAGGTCAACCCGGCGGACCAGCCCATCCTCACGCTCGCGGTCACGTCGAAGTCGATGTCGCTCACGCAGTTGCAGGACGCGGCCAACAACCGCCTCGCCACCAAGATTTCCGAAGTGCCGGGCGTGGGCCTCGTCACGACGGCGGGCGGCAACGTGCCCGCCGTGCGCGTGGAGGCCGACCCGCAAAAGCTCGCCGCCTACGGCCTGAATCTCGACGACCTGCGCACCTTGATCGCCAACGTCAACGTGAGTGGGCCGAAGGGCAACTTCGACGGCCCCGAGCTCGACTATACGATCAACGCCAACGACCAGATCTCGGACCCGAAGGACTACGAAGATACGGTCATCGCCTATCAGAATGGCTCGCCCGTGTTCATGCGCGACGTGGCGCGCGTCTCCACAGCGGCGCAGGACGTGGAGCGCGGCGCCTGGTACAACAAGACGCCCGCGATCGTGCTGAACGTGCAGCGCCAGCCGGGCGCGAACGTGATCGCCACCGTCAACCAGATCATGCGGCAGCTGCCGCAGCTCGAATCGACGCTGCCCAAGGGCATGCAGGTCACCGTCGTATCGAACAGCGTGGGCGTGATCCGGGCTTCGGTCAGCGACGCGGCGTTCGAGCTCGTGCTCGCCGTGGCGCTCGTGGTGGCGGTGATCTTCGTGTTCCTGCGCAACCTGCCCGCCACGATCATCCCGAGCATCTCGGTGCCGGTTTCGCTGATCGGCACACTCGCGCTGATGTACGAGCTCGGCTACTCGATCGACAACCTCTCGCTGATGGCGCTCATCATCGCCACGGGCTTCGTGGTGGACGACTCGATCGTGATGATCGAGAACATCGTGCGCTACCTCGAAGAAGGCGACAAACCCTTGCAGGCAGCGCTAAAGGGCGCGGGGCAGATCGGCTTCACGATTCTTTCGCTGACGATCTCGCTCATTGCCGTGCTGATACCGCTGCTCTTCATGGGCGGCGTGATCGGTCGGCTCTTCAGCGAGTTCGCCGTGACGCTCGCCGTGACCATCGTGCTCTCGGCCGTGGTCTCGCTGACCGTCGTGCCGATGATGTGCGCGCGCATCCTGCGCGCGCAGGCCGAACGGCATCCGAGCCGCTTCGAGCGCATCAGCGAAGGGCTCTTCAACAAGACGCTCAACGCCTACGAGCGCGGCCTGCGCTGGGTCCTCGACCACCAGACGCTCACGCTCGTCGTGGGCGTGATCACCGTGGTGCTCACCGGCCTGCTCTATGTCGTGATCCCCAAGGGCCTCTTTCCCGTGCAGGACGTGGGCGTGCTCCAGGGCATCAGCGTGGCGGACAACTCCATCTCCTACCGCGCGATGGTGCAGCGCCAGGCCGCGCTCGCCGAAGCGATTCTCAAGGACCCCGACGTTGTTTCGCTCACTTCGTACGTGGGTATCGACGGCATCAACAACACGCTCAACAACGGGCGCTTCCTCATCAACCTGAAGCCGCACGACGACCGCTCCGAAACCGCCGATGAGATCGGGCAGCGCATCCAGCAGTCGGTTGCGAAGGTGCCGGGCATCCGCCTCTATCTGCAGCCCGAGCAGGACCTCACGCTCGACACCACAGTCTCGCGCAACCAGTACAACTTCGTGCTGCGCGGGCCGAGCCAGGACGCCTTTGAGCAGTACGTGCCCGGCCTCGTCACGCGCATGAAGAGAATTGCTTCGATCCGCGACGTCACGAGCGACCTCAACACCGACGGCCTCTCCGTGAACATCGAAGTGAACCGCCAGCTCGCGGCGCGCTACGGCATCACGGCGGCGACCATCGACAATGCGCTCTACGACGCGCTAGGCCAGCGCATCGTCTCGACGATCTTCCAGCAGTCGGACCAGTACCGCGTGATTCTCGTAGCCAAGCCCGAATCGCTGCCCACGGTCGCCTCGATCGGCGACATCTATCTGCCGAGCCAGACGGCCAGCGAGGGCCAGGTGCCGCTCAAGGGCATCGCGGTCATCAGCATCACGCACTCGCCGCTCATGATCAGCCATCTCGCGCAGTTCCCTTCGGTCACGATCTCGTTCAACCTCGCCAAGGGTGCGTCGCTTTCCGCGGCCGTGAGCGACATCCGCAAGGCCGAGGCCGCCGTGAACCTGCCGCCCTCGATCACCTCGTCGTTCCAGGGCGCGGCGCAAGCGTTCGAAGACTCGCTCACGAGCGAGGTGTATCTGCTGATCGCGGCGCTCGTGGCGGTGTACATCGTGCTGGGCGTGCTCTACGAGAGCTATGTGCATCCGGTCACGATTCTCTCTACATTGCCCTCGGCCGGCATCGGCGCGCTGCTCGCGCTGATGATCGCGGGCAAGGATCTCGACGTGATCGGTATCATCGGCATCGTGCTGCTGATCGGTATCGTCAAGAAGAACGCCATCATGATGGTCGACTTTGCGCTCGAAGCCGAGCGCGTGCAGGGCAAGCCGCCGCGCGAGGCGATTTTCGAGGCTTCGCTGCTGCGCTTTCGGCCCATTCTCATGACCACGCTCGCGGCCATGCTCGGCGCGCTGCCCATGCTGCTCGGCAGCGGCACGGGCTCGGAGCTGCGCCGCCCGTTAGGACTCGCGATCATCGGCGGCCTCACGCTCTCGCAGATGCTCACGCTCTTCACGACGCCCGTGATCTATCTGTTCTTCGACCGCCTCGCGCAGCGCTTCGGCCGCAAGCGCAAGCCTGAAGACGACGCGTCAGGCGGCGATACCGGCGGCAGTCCCGGCGATAACGCAGGCAACGGCCCAGGCGGCAGCGCGCCGCCCGCGCCCGAGGGCACGCCGTGAACCTCTCGGCGCTCTTCATCCGGCGGCCGGTCGCGACTTCGCTGCTCGCGATCGCGATCCTGCTTTCAGGCGTGCTGGCCTTTTTCCGGTTGCCGGTGGCGCCGCTGCCCAATATCGCGTATCCCGTGATCGTGGTGCAAGCGCAGATGGCGGGCGCGAGCCCGGACATCATGGCGTCCACGGTGGCCGAGCCGCTCGAACGGCGCCTCGGCACCATCGCCGACGTAACCCAGCTCACGTCGATCAGCAACGTGGGCTCCTCGCTCATCGTGGTCGTGTTCGGCCTGAACCGCGACATCAACGGCGCCGCGCGCGACGTGGAAGCCGCGATCCAGGCCGCGCGCGCCGACCTGCCCACCACGTTGCGCAGCAACCCGACCTATCGCCAGTACAACCCCGCGAGCGCGCCCATCATGGTGCTCGCGCTCACCTCGGAGACGCTCACCAAGGCGCAGCTCTACGATTCCGCCGATTCGGTCATCATGCAGCAGCTCTCTCAGGTGGACGGCGTAGGCCAGATCACGCTGGGCGGCGGCGCGCTGCCCTCGGTGCGCGTCGAGCTGGAGCCGGGCAAGCTCAATAGCTATGGCATCGGCCTCGAGGATGTGCGCGCGGCCATCGGCGCGGCCAATGCGAACAGCGCGAAAGGCCACATCGACCAGGGCGACCAGCGCTACCAGGTGCTCTCGAACGACCAGATCAGCAAGGCTGCGCCGTTCCGCGACATCGTCATCGCCTATCGCAATGGCGCGCCCGTGTTCCTGCGCGACGTGGCCGCGGTGCGCGACTCCAACGAGAACATACGCAACGCGGGTCTCTACAACGGCGAGTCGGCCGTGCTCGTGATCGTCTACCCGATGCCGGGCAGCAACGTCGTGAAGACAGTGCAGCAGATCCAGGCGCGGCTGCCCTCCATCGAAGCCGCCCTGCCCGCCACGATCAAGGTGAATGTGGCGATCGACCGCTCCGAATCCGTGCGCGCCTCGGTGGCCGACACCGAGCGCACGCTCTTTATCGCCGTGCTGCTCGTGATCGGCGTGGTGTTCGTGTTCCTGCTCTCGCCGCGCGCCACGCTCATTCCTGCGGTTGCGCTGCCGCTTTCCATCGTCGGCACGTTCGGGCCGATGTACCTGCTCGGCTACAGCATCGACAATCTCTCGCTCATGGCGCTGACCATCGGCACCGGCTTCGTGGTGGACGACGCCGTGGTGGTGCTCGAAAACATCGTGCGCCACATGGAGGCCGGGCTCGGGCCCAGGGAAGCGGCGCTCGTGGGCGCGGGCGAAGTGGGCTTCACGGTGCTCTCGATGAGTCTCTCGCTCATCGCCGTGTTCCTGCCGATCCTGCTCATGCCCGGCATCGTGGGCCTGCTCTTTCACGAGTTCGCGATGACGCTCTCCATCGCGATCCTGATCTCGCTCGTGATCTCGCTCACGGTCACGCCCACCATGTGCGCGTACGTGCTCAAGCGCGAGCACATGCAGCGCAAGCCCTCGCGCGCGGCCGCGTGGATCGAGGGGCAGTTCGAGCGCTTCAAGCAGTTCTACTCGCGCTCGCTCACCGCCGTGCTCGATCACGCGCTGCTCATCATCCTGATTCTATTCGGACTGCTCATCGCCAACGTGTTCGTCGTGCGGCTGCTCTCCGCCACCTTCTTTCCCGAGCAGGACACGGGCATCCTGATCGGGCAGATCATCGCAGACCAGAGCATTTCCTTCACGGCGATGGAGAAGAAGCTCGCGCAGTTGCAGGCGATCGTGAAGGCCGATCCGGCCGTGCAATCGGTGGCGGGTTTCACGGGCGGCCGCGCGCTCAATACGGCCACCGTCTTCGTCGAACTCAAGCCGATCGCGGAGCGGCATCTTTCGGCCACCGAGGTCGTGAACCGCCTGCGTCCGAAGCTCAATGCCGTTTCGGGCGCGCGGCTATTCATGCAGGCACAGCAAGACTTGCAGATCGGCGGGCGGCAATCGGCGGCCGAGTATCAATACACGCTCACGAGCGACGACGCCGATGCGCTCTTCACCTGGGTGCCTCGCCTCGTGACCGAGCTGAACAAGTACCACGGCCAGCTGACCGACGTGAACTCGGACCTTCAGCAAAATGGTCTGGAGGCCTACATGACGGTGGCGCGCTCGACGGCCAAGCGCTATAGCTTCGATCCCAACCAGATCGACAACGTGCTCTACGACGCCTTCGGACAGCGCACCGTCTCGACCATTTACAACGCGATCAACCAGTATTTCGTGGTGATGGAAGTGGCGCCGCAATACTGGCAGTTTCCGCAATCGTTCGACCGGATCTGGCTGAGCACCGCGGCGGGCAACGCCAACGGCTCCGCGCAGACGCAGATGTCGTCAAGCACCATCTCGGGCGTCACGCCCTTCACTGCCGTAACGACGCCCACCACCGCGAGCGGCAACACCAACCAGCGCAACGCCAATGCCGTAGCCAACCAGAACAACAACTCGATCTCGAACAGCAAGGGCGGCAGCTCCAGCGGCAGCGCCGACAGCACGGCCGCCGAAACCATGGTGCCGATCATGGCGCTCATGGACTGGAAAACGCGCCATACGGCCACCCAGGTCAATCACCAGGGCACGCAAGTGGCAGGCACGATCTCGTTCAACCTGCCCGCGGGCGGCTCGCTTTCCGAGGCCGGCAATGTCATCGACCAGGCCGAGCGCGACATCGACATGCCCGCGTCGATCCACGGCGCGTTCGCGGGCGCGGCGCAAGCCTACGCGCAGTCGATGGGCACCGTGCCGCTTCTGATCCTCGCCGCGCTCGCCGTGGTCTATATCGTTCTGGGCGTGCTGTACGAAAACACCATCCACCCGCTCACCATCCTCTCCACGCTGCCTTCGGCCGGCATCGGCGCGACACTCGCCATGCTGATCTTCGGTACGCCGTTCTCCGTGATCGCGATGATCGGCATCATTCTGCTGATCGGCATCGTGAAGAAGAACGGCATCATGATGGTCGACGTCGCGATCCATTTGCAGCGCACCGAGGGCATGGACGCGCGCAGCGCGATTCACGAAGCCGCCGTGGTGCGCCTGCGCCCGATCATGATGACGACCTTCGCCGCCGTGCTCGGCGCGGTGCCGCTCGCCGTCGGCATCGGCCAGGGGGCCTCGCTGCGCCAGCCGCTCGGCGTGACCGTGATGGGTGGCCTGATCCTGAGCCAGGTCTTTACGCTGTACACCACACCGGTGATTTACCTGTTCCTCGACCGCCTGCGCGCACGCCTCGCGCGCTGGGCCGTGCGCCTGCCGTGGAATCGCCAGGCCGATGAGAGCGCATCATGATGAAGACTCCCCTTACCCGATCGCTCATGCGTGCCGTCACGCGATCCTTCACGTTTGCCGCCACGCGCCGTTCATCGCGCGCGGGAGCACATGAGCGCGCCCTTCGGCTTGGACCACTGGCACCACTCACGCCACTCGCACCGCTCGCCGCCGTCTTGCTGCTCGCCGGCTGCATGGTCGGCCCGGACTACCATCGCCCGCAGGTGGCCGTGCCCGCAACGTGGAAGGAGCTGCCCGGCTGGACTCAGGCCGAGCCCGAAGCCGCACAGAGCCCCAAGGGCGAGTGGTGGAGCGCCTTCCAGGACCCGCTGCTCGACGAGCTCGAACCGCTTGTTGCCGTGTCGAACCAGACCGTGGCGCAGAGTTATGCAAACTACCAGGAGGCACTGGCCGAAGTGCGCGTGGCGCGTGCGAGCCTCTTTCCGACCATCGGCCTGACCGGATCGGTGGCGCGCGAGCGTTCGGCTTCGAGCACGCTCAGCAGCGTGAGCAGCATCAGCCAGGTCAGCTCCAGCGGCGCGCGCATCGTCAACGGCGGCACGCTGGAGGCCAATGCGAGCTGGGATCTCGACGTCTGGGGCGAGGTGCGCCGCCAGGTCGAGGAAAACTCGGCCACGGCGCAGGCGAGCGAAGCGACGCTCGTCAATGCTACGTTGTCCGAACAGATCGCACTGGCCAACGCCGTGATCGACCTGCGCGTGAGCGACGCCGACATCGACCTTCTCACGCATACCGTGGCGGCATACACGGACTTCCTGCGTGTGGTGACCGACCAGGACAATGCGGGCACCGTCCCGCCGTCCGATCTCGTCTCCGCGCGCACGCAGCTCGAAACCGCGCAGGCGAGCCTGATTGCAGTGGGCGTGGCGCGCGCGCAATACGAGCACGCCATCGCGGTGCTCGTGGGACGCAACCCCGAAGAAGTCGATATCCCGCACAGCGCGCAGCTACCGGCGCTGCCCACGATTCCCGCAGGCGTACCCTCCACGCTGCTGCAGCGCAGGCCCGACATTGCAACCGCCGAGCGGCAGATGGCGGCGGCCAACGCGGCGATCGGCGTGGCGGTGGCCGCATACTATCCGTCGATTTCGCTTAGCGCGCTTGACGGCTTCACGCAGTCGCCGCTCAACGGCCTGCTGCACATTAGCAACTACGTGTGGTCGCTCGGCGCGAGCGCGACCCAGACGATCTTCGACGGCGGCCTGCGCAGCGGGCAGGTGGCCGCTGCGCGCGCGAGCTACGACGCGGCGGTGGCGAACTATCGCGGCACGGTGTTGAGCGCGTTCCAGGGCGTGGAGAACGATCTTTCGGGGCTGCGCATTCTCGCGCAGCAGGCCGAAGCGCTCGACGCCGCCGTGCGTGACGCAACGCGTGGCGCGCAGATCGCGCAGAACGAATATCAGGCGGGGACCGTCGACTACACGACAGTCGCGACGGCGCTCGCCACGCAGCTGAGCAATCAGCAGAGCGCGCTCAATGTGCAGCAGCAGCGGTTGCTCAATACGGCTTCGCTGATCAGCGACCTGGGCGGCGGCTGGTCCGGCGCGCTGCACGATGCGCAACATCCGGCGCGTGTGGTGACGCCGGTTGCGCCCGCTTCCGATGCGGCTGCGGCGGGGGCGAACGTCAGTGGCCCGGCGAGTGCGGCCGCCCCGGCGAGCGTCGAGGCAAGCCGTGCGCCGGGCGGCACGGTGAGCCCTTGAAGCGCAATCCGTCGGTGCAGCTTGAAGAACCGCCGGATGGCGTCGCGCATCCGGGGCACCCTGCGTTTCGCCGCGAATCTCAGGACTGCGGCGAACGACGGCGCGAAGCGTGTATGCCTCAGCCGAGATCGGTAAACAGCGTCGCCGCGGGCAGACGCGACTTCGGCAGCTTCGCGTTGAAGTCGTCGGCGCTGCGGTAGCCGAGGCCGATCACCACGAGCGCAGTCAGGCCTTGCTCACGCAGGCGCAATTCCTCGTCGAGAGCCTGCACGTTGAAGCCTTCCATCGGGCAGGCGTCGATTTCGAGCGTCGAGGCGCCGATCAACAGCGTGCCGAGCGCGAGATACGCCTGCTTCTCCATCCAGGCCGGCAGGTCGCTGCGCTCGCGGTGCAGGTTCACGTAGAACGAGCGCGTCTTTTCCTGAGCCGCCTTCGCTTCTGCGCTCGCGAAGCGGCCGTCGGCCTCCTCCTGCGCGAGCACCTGGGCGAGATGGGCTTCGTCCATGTCGGTGCGCACGCACAGCACCACCACGTGCGAGGCGCGTGTCACCTTCGGTTCGTTGTACGCGAAACCTTCCATGCCCTTGGCGATGCGCGCGCGGGCGGCGTCGCTCCCGGCCACCACGAAGTGCCACGGCTGCGAATTCACCGACGAGGGGCTAAAACGGATCAGTTCCTTGAGTTCTTCGATGACGGCGGCGGGAATCTTGCGCGCCGGGTCGAACGCCTTGGTGGCGTGGCGTGCTTTCGCGAAGCGGGTGAGATTCAAAACGTGTTCTCCTTCGAGTGCGATAGGCCGATGGTTTGCACCGGTTTTGCACCGGTTATCGGAAAGGGCGACATCGTACCAGCATGCGAAGCAGCGCGTGCAATTCACCTTCGAGGCCGCTTTGGGCGAGCCGTCGCACGGCAGCGCGCAAGGCGTCGCCAACCGGCGCCCCCCTGGCTGCGCTATGCTGCACGCAGGACCGCGCCCACGCCGACCTCACAT
Source organism: Paraburkholderia sp. (assembly GCF_035501035.1). Lineage (GTDB taxonomy): Bacteria > Pseudomonadota > Gammaproteobacteria > Burkholderiales > Burkholderiaceae > Paraburkholderia. The sequence continues at coordinate 2,318 of NZ_DATJWR010000276.1, read as the reverse complement.
GCGCGCCGCAGCCCGAAAGGGAGAATCGATCATGCGCCAGGCCATTCATCATCTGCAGGTGAGCACACGCACGCGCGGGCTCGTCGAAATCAGCGTTCAGGTGCGCACGTTCGTGCGCGAACAGCGTATTGCCACAGGCTTGCTCACCCTCTTCTGCCGGCACACGTCGGCTTCGCTGCTGATCCAGGAGAACGCCGATCCCTCAGTGCGCCGCGATCTCGAACGCTACTTCGAAGGACTAGCGCCCGAAGATCCCGAGCGCTACGAGCACGACACCGAAGGCGCCGACGACATGCCCGCGCATCTGCGCACCGCGCTCACGCACACGCAGCTCTCGATCCCCGTCGAGCACGGGCAGCCCGTGCTGGGCACATGGCAGGGCATCTACGTATTCGAGCACCGGAGGCAGGCGCACACGCGCGATGTCGTGCTGCATCTGATCGGCGAATGAGTCTGGCACGAGCGCCAAAGAGGCGCCGGGCGTTCAGCGATTGCGCTGCGGTGCAACGCCGGGGCCAGCCGCGCAAAACGCACGCGCAAGCGCTATGCTACGGCTTTCGTTCCACCGAACCACCGAGGGTTGCCCTATGAAACAGTCCGCTGGATCCATGATTTCCTTTACCCGCCCTGACGGCCAGACACTACAGGGTTATCTCGCCAAACCGGAAAAGACCGAAGGCGCGCCCGCTATCGTCGTGATCCAGGAGTGGTGGGGCTTGAATGACCAGATTCGCGGCGTGGCCGACCGGCTCGCGCAGTCGGGCTACTTCGCGCTCGTGCCCGACCTCTATCGCGGCAAGAGCACGGTCGAACAGGAGGAAGCGCACCACCTGATGAACGGCCTCGACTTCGCAGACGCGGCCTCGCAAGACGTGTACGGCGCAGTCAACTACCTGAAGACGCTCACGGACCGCGTGGGCGTGACCGGCTATTGCATGGGCGGCGCGCTCACGCTGCTCGCCACGACCATGGTTCCGGGCCTGGCCGGCGCCGTGGTGTGGTATGGCTTCCCCCCACTCGAATACATCGACGCGAGCAAGATCACCGCGCCGATCCTCGGCCATTTCGCGACCCAGGACCAGGCGTTCAGCGTCGAGACCGTCGCGACGCTCGAAACGAAGCTCAGCGACGCCAACGTCGATGTCGAATTCCATCGCTATCTCGCCCATCACGCGTTCGCGAACGAGACCGCCGTGGGTCCGGGCCGCATCCCCATCACGCAATACGACCCGGTCTGGGCGCAACTCGCCTGGGACCGCACGCTGACGTTCTGGGGCCGCACGCTGTGGCCGCAACGCACGGCGCGCTGATGCCCGGCAACGGGCCGCGCCGGCGCGCGAATCTGCCGTAGAATCGGCGTCGCCCCCGCTTCACGCAGGCGCGACGCCGATTTGCATTGCAGCACTCTCGTCCCTGCCATCGACCACGTGGAGACATCATGATGCCGCTCCTCCAGCATCCCGCGTATCTCTTCGTCACGCTGATCATTCTGCTGCCGCTCGCGGCCGCCCTGGGCGCAGACGTGCTGCACAAGCACATCCCGCTCGCCGACGAGGCGCGCGAGAACTACAACGTGGTGCAGGGAGCGACGCTCACGCTGCTCGCGCTGCTGATCGGCTTCACGCTCTCGATGGCCGTGAACCGCTACGACCAGCGCAAGAACCTCGAGGAAGAAGAAGCCAACGCGGTCGGCACGGAGTTCCTGCGCGCCGACCTCCTCGGTGGCGTCGGCACCGCGCAGACCAGGGCGCTGCTCGAGCGCTACCTTCAGGTGCGCATCCAGTTCTACGAAACGCGCGACGTCGACGAACTCGACCAGATCAACCGCACCACCAGCGACCTCCAGGCACAGCTCTGGGCGCAGGTGCGCGACGCCGCGAAGGCTCAGCCCAATCCGGTGACGGCGCTCGTGGTGGCAGGCATGAACGACGTCATCAACACGCAGGGCTACACGCAGGCCGCGTGGATCAACCGCATTCCACTCGCCGCGTGGTCGCTGATGGTCCTCATCGCGATTCTCAGCAATTTGATGCAGGGGTATGGCGCGCACAAAAAGAGCGGCTGGCGCCTCCTGATGTTCGTGCTGCCCGTTACGGTGACGCTGTCGCTCACGCTCATCGCCGATATCGACAGCCCGCGCGGCGGCCTCATTCGCGTCGTGCCGCTCAATTTGATTAGCGTCGCGCAATCTCTGCCAGCCAACCCGTGAGGCGAAGCCGCTCAATCGCGGGAAAACCTTTCAAACCATGAAAGTCATCCATTCGAAAGCCTTTACGGCCAGCCGCCCCTGGGGGGCGCTCGACATCGCCAACATGAAC
>NZ_DATJWR010000275.1:0-20822 GCF_035501035.1 Paraburkholderia sp. | reverse complement strand
GCGCGCGGGCCGCGCCAACATCAAGGAAAGCTACGTCATGATCAAGGGCGGCGAACTGTACCTGATCGGCACGCACATCAGCCCGCTGCCCGAAGCCTCTACGCACATCCAGCCCGACCCCACACGCATTCGCAAGCTGCTCCTGAAACGCGACGAAATCGACAAGCTGATCGGCAAGGTCGAGCAGCGCGGCTTCACGCTCGTGCCGCTGAATTTCCACTACAAGGGCGGCCGGGTGAAGTGCGAGATCGGCCTCGCCAAGGGCAAGAAGCTGCACGATAAGCGCGAAACGGAGAAGAAGCGCGACTGGGAGCGCGAGAAGGCGCGCTTGATGCGCTCGCCCACCTGATCCGTCCGGTATTGTTCAGACAGCAAACGGGCCGCATGTGTGCGGCCCGTTGTTTTTTTGCGCGTCCCTCTCGTTCTGCGCTTACGCGCCCTTCGTCGTCGCGCTGATCTGCCCCTCGCGGATGCCCGCCCGGTTCACGATCGTCAGCGCCGAAGCGATCATCGTGCTCAGATCGCCCATGTTGCCAGGCACGATCAGCGTATTGCCCTGCTTCGCGAGATTCGAGAAAGCATTCACATACTGCTCGGCCACCTTGAGGTTGACCGCGTCCATGCCGCCCTGCTCCTGAATCGACGCACCGATTTTCTGGATGGCCTGCGCGTTCGCCTCGGCGACCGCGAGAATTGCCGCTGCCTGACCTTGTGACTGGTTGATGGCCGCCTGGCGCTCGCCTTCCGACTTCTGGATCGCCGCTTCGCGCGCGCCGGCCGCCAGATTGATCTGCTCCTGCTTGCGCCCTTCCGAGGCCGCAATGAGCGCGCGCTTCTCGCGCTCGGCGGTGATCTGCGCCTGCATGGCGTGAAGAATTTCCTTCGGCGGCGTGAGGTCCTTGATTTCGTAGCGCAACACCTTCACGCCCCAGTTCGATGCGGCTTCGTCGAGCGCCGAGACGACGCTATGGTTGATGAAGTCGCGCTCCTCGAAAGTCTTGTCCAGTTCGAGCCGGCCGATCACGGAACGCAGCGTGGTCTGCGACAGCTGCGTGATCGCGAACACGAAATTGCTCGACCCGTACGACGCCTTCATCGGGTCGGTCACCTGGAAGTACAGCACCCCGTCCACCTGAAGCTGCGTGTTGTCACGCGTGATGCAAACCTGGCTCGGCACGTCGAGCGGAATCTCCTTGAGCACGTGCTTGTAGGCGACGCGGTCCACGAAAGGCAGCACGATCGTCAGCCCCGGCGTGAGCGTGGCATGGTAGCGCCCAAGCCGTTCGAGCACCCAGGCATGCTGCTGCGGCACGATCTTGATGGTCTGCGCGATCAGCACGACGACGATCACAAGGAGAATCAGGCCGACAACCGGGACTTGCATTCGGAACCTCCGTTCGCTTCAGTGTGATTGGCTTGCGCGCTCAAAGCAGGTAAGGCGCGATTTTTTGTATTGGGCGGATCACGCGTGGCGGGCGGCGTCGCTTGCGCCGGGCCCCTTGTGCGCGCGTCGCTCATGCTTCGCCGCCACGACGAGGCAACTGCCGCGCATCGCCTTGATTTCATAGAGAGGGGCGTCTTCCGGCTCGCCGGGCGCGAGCTCGACATCCCATTCGGCGCCGCGGTACATCGTGCGCGCGCGGCCGTCACGCCAGGCGGCGACGGCAAGCGTCGCGCCGATATCGAGGTTCACGCCGGGATCGGTCGAGGCGTCGGTCATGCGCCGGCGACGGCCGAAACGGGAGCGCCGTAGCGTGATCACGGCTGCGAGGCCCACGGCCGCCGCGACCATCATCTGCACGTCGAGCGGCGCGCCGAACTCATAAACAAGCGCGCCCGCCAGAAAGCCGAGCGCGATCATCAGCAGGTAGAACGTGCCGGTCATCAACTCCGCGACAACGAGCACGCCTGCGGCTATCCACCAGAACACACCATGCGGACCCACGGCGACCTCCCAAAGTAAAACACCCCGGCTTGACCGGGGTGTTATAGCACGAAGCTGACACTTTTTTCCGCACCATGCAAAGCTGCATGGGAACGCACATCAAGCTTCGCGCGCGGCGAGGGCTCGCGCCCTCGACACGGCGCTTACTTCGCCTGCGACTTCGCCAGTGCCTGCCACGTCTCGACGACCGTGTCGGGGTTCAGCGAAATCGACGCGATGCCTTCCTCTGCGAGCCACTGTGCGAAGTCCGGGTGATCGGACGGGCCCTGGCCGCAGATGCCGACGTACTTGTTCAGGCGGCGGCAGGTATCGATCGCGCGCTTGAGCATGAACTTCACGGCCGGATCGCGCTCGTCGAAGTCGATGGCCAGCAGTTCCATGCCCGAGTCCCGGTCGAGGCCGAGCGTGAGCTGCGTGAGGTCGTTCGAGCCGATCGAGAACCCGTCGAAGTACTGCAGGAACTCTTCGGCAAGGATCGCGTTGGACGGCACTTCGCACATCATGATGAGCTTCAGGCCGTTCACCCCGCGCTTCAGGCCGAACTTCTCGAGCAGGCCGACCACCCGCTCCGCCTGCTTGAGCGTGCGCACGAACGGCACCATGATCTCGACGTTCGAGAGACCCATCTCTTCACGCACGCGCTTGAGTGCCAGGCACTCCATCTCGAACGCTTGCGCGAAGTCTTCGGCGATGTAACGCGAGGCGCCGCGGAAGCCGAGCATCGGGTTCTCTTCGTCCGGCTCGTAGCGCGAACCGCCGATCAGCTTCTTGTACTCGTTCGACTTGAAGTCCGACAGACGCACGATCACGGGCTTCGGATAGAACGCCGCCGCGATCGTGGCGATGCCTTCGGTCAGCTTGTCGACATAGAACGCGCGCGGCGACGCGTGGCCGCGTGCAACGCTTTCGACAGCCTTCTTCAGGTCGGCGTCGACATTCGGGTACTCGAGAATCGCCTTCGGGTGCACGCCGATGTTGTTGTTGATGATGAACTCGAGACGCGCAAGGCCCACACCAGCGTTCGGCAGTTGCGAGAAGTCGAACGCGAGCTGCGGGTTGCCGACGTTCATCATGATCTTCACGGGAATCGCCGGCAGCTCGCCACGCTGGACTTCGCTGACTTCGGTTTCGAGCAGACCATCGTAAATGCGGCCTTCGTCGCCTTCCGCGCACGAAACGGTCACGAGCGCACCGTCCTTCAGCACGTCGGTCGCGTCGCCGCAGCCCACCACGGCCGGCACGCCCAGCTCGCGCGCGATGATCGCCGCATGGCAGGTACGGCCACCGCGGTTCGTGACGATCGCCGAAGCGCGCTTCATCACCGGCTCCCAGTTCGGGTCGGTCATGTCGGCGACCAGCACGTCGCCCGGCTGCACGCGCTCCATTTCGGACGGGTCGTGAATCACCTTCACGCGGCCCGCGCCGATCTTCTGGCCGATCGCGCGGCCCGTTGCGAGCACCTGCGACTGGCCCTTCAGCTTGAAGCGCTGCTCGACCTTGCCCGCAGCCTGGCTCTTCACCGTCTCCGGGCGCGCCTGGAGAATGAAGATCTTGCCGTCGCGGCCGTCTTTGCCCCACTCGATGTCCATCGGACGCTGGTAGTGCTTTTCGATGATGACGGCGTACTTCGCGAGCTCGATCACGTCTTCGTCGGTGATCGAGAAACGGTTGCGCATTTCGTGCGAAACGTCGACCGTCTTCACGCGGCCAGGCTCGCCCGGTTGCGTGAACTCCATCTTGATGAGCTTCGAGCCGATCGAGCGGCGGATAATCGGGGCCTTGCCCTGCGCGAGCGTGGTCTTGAAGACGTAGAACTCGTCCGGATTCACCGCGCCCTGCACGACCGTTTCACCGAGGCCATAGCTCGAGGTGATGAACACGGCGTCCTTGAAGCCCGATTCCGTGTCGAGCGTGAACATCACGCCGGCGGCGCCGCAGTCCGAGCGGACCATGCGCTGCACGCCAGCCGAAAGCGCGACTTCGGCGTGGGTGAAGCCCTTGTGGACACGATAGGAAATGGCGCGGTCGTTGTAGAGCGACGCGAACACGTGCTTGAGCCGATCGAGCACGTCTTCAATGCCCACCACGTTCAGGTAGCTTTCCTGCTGACCGGCGAACGATGCGTCGGGAAGGTCTTCCGCGGTCGCCGACGAACGCACGGCGAACGAGAGCTCAGCCGGCGAACCGTTCTGCAGCGTTTCGAAGCCCGCGCGGATGTCCGCTTCGAGCTTCGGCTGCAGTGGCGCGTCAATGATCCACTGACGGATTTCCTTGCCCGCTTCGGCCAGCGCCTTGACGTCGTCGACGTCGAACGTTTCCAGACGAGCGGCGATCCGTTCGGTCAGGTTGTTGTGCTTCAGGAAGTCGCGGAAAGCGAGCGCAGTCGTTGCGAAACCCGTGGGGACACGCACGCCTGCCTCAGCCAACTGGCTGATCATTTCGCCGAGCGAGGCGTTCTTGCCGCCCACGACCTCGACATCGGTCATCCGCAACTGCTCGAAAGGCACTACATACGCCTGATCCTTTGCAACGGTGTTAGTCATACAAGCCCCTAAGTGTGAAAAAAATTCACGATTGCGCAAGTGGGCTCGAACGCGGTCTGTTTATTGGAAACGGATTCGCGTCTTGCGCAACCTGTTGGAGAAACAATCGCTCACATGCAGCGAGCGAATTTCCACAAAGCGGAAAAGCACGAAGATGCGCGCGATTACGCGGAGTTAGACGGAATCGCTGCAAATTGGCACCAGAAAGCACCGCGATAGGCGGCCGTTTGGCGTGGTTGCACTGCAATTGCTTATCCAACAGGTTGCCGCTATTCTACCGTGCCGCCTCTGGAATTTGTGCCAGTCGGCGAGAATTGCGCCTCGGTCCCGCCGAACGGCGCTTTCCGGGTGCCCAAGCCCGTTCCCGAGCGACCCAGCAGCTCACGTACCCAGCCTCAACCGATGCCGCCAACCGTATTCATCGTCTCCGACGGTACCGGGATCACTGCCGAAACGTTCGCGCATTCGATCCTGTCGCAGTTCGACCAGAAATTCCGTCTCGTGCGCCTGCCCTTCGTCGATTCGACCGACAAGGCCTACGCGACCGCCGAGAAGATCAACGAAGCCGCCGTACATGAAGGGCGCCGCCCGATCGTCTTCACGACACTCGTGGACAGCAACTCGAACGAGATAGTCAAGCGCGCGAACGCGCTCGTGCTCGACATGTTCCAGACCTTCGTGGAGCCGCTCGAGCAGGAGCTGGAGCTCAAGTCGAGCCACGCGATGGGCCGCGGCCACCAGAACGCCGACACCGACGAATACAAGAACCGCATCGAGGCAATCAACTTCTCGCTCGCGCACGACGACGGCCAGTCCGACCGCAACCTCGCCGACGCCGATGTGATCCTCGTCGGCGTCTCACGCAGCGGCAAGACGCCGACGAGCCTCTATCTCGCCATGCAATACGGCGTGAAGGCCGCGAACTATCCGCTCATTCCCGACGATTTCGAACGCGGCAAACTGCCGAATTCGCTGCTACCGCACCGCTCGAAGATCTTCGGGCTCTCCATCGATCCGCAGCGCCTCACCGAGATCCGCAACGAGCGTCGTCCGGGCAGCAAGTACGCGGCGCTGGAAAACTGCCGCTACGAAGTCAACGAAGCTGAGGCGATGATGCGGCGCGAAGGCATCAAGTGGCTCTCCTCGACGCACAAGTCGATCGAGGAGATCGCCACGACGATCCTGCAGGAGATCCGCATCGACAAGCCCTCGTATTGACGCGGCACTGATGCGGCGCACTCGCGCGTGAATCGAAAAGAAAAAGGCCTGCATCGCGCAGGCCTTTTTCGTTGCGACCGTCGACAAGCTTCAGGATTCAGCGCGCACGGCGTTGCTGCCGGCACTGCTCGAACACGCACACGGCCGCCGCCGCCGCGACGTTGAGCGATTCCATGCCGCCCGGCTGCGGAATCGTTACACGCAGCGCCGCCGCGTCGCGCCACACTTGCGAGACGCCCGCCCCTTCGTTGCCGAACACCCAGGCAAGCTGGCCCGTGAGATCGGTTTCGTCGATTGCCTGCGCGCCGTGCGAATCGGTGATCACGACGGGCACGCCGAGCAACTCGACGAGCGCTTGCGGCTCGACGTTCTCGAAGACCTGCAACAGGAAATGCGCCCCCATTGCCGAGCGCAGCACCTTCGACGACCACACGTAAGCCGTGCCCGGCGTGCAGAACACCCTGTCGATGCCAGCCGCCGCCGCACTACGCAGAATCGAGCCGACATTGCCCGCATCCTGCAGTCCGTCGAGCACGAGACAGGTCGATTCGACGCGTTGCGGGAGCTGCGCCTCGGGCATGTCGACGAGCAGCAGCAATCCCACGCCGTGCACAACGTTCGAGAGTTGCCCGAACAGCGCGTCGGGCAGCGTGACCACGCGCCGCTCGTCCACGCGAGCGACGATCGCCTGCGCCTCCTCGTGCGCGAGCGCGCCTTCGGTCACCACGCAGTACTCGGGCTGCGAACCGCCATCGAGCCAGGCGCTCGCAAGATGGAAACCTTCGAGCAGGGCCTGATGGCTGCGCCGCTGCTGATGCGTCGAGCCGGCCAGCGCCTTCAGGCGCTTGTAGAGCGGATTGTCGCGTGAGGTAATGGCTTTCACGAGCGGGCCTGGCGATTCAGAAGAGGATGGGTGGAAAGGAAAACGGCGCCATCCGAGGCGGCGCCGGCTTGCGTGGGCCACAGAATCGGGCGATTTCGTGTGCAGTCCAGCTGCCAGTTCAGGCGGCCGCGAAGGCGTCGCCGTCCAGATTGGCCGCGTCGCTCACCAACGTCGCCGCACCGGGCAGAACGATGCCATGGAGCGCATACGCTTCGCGCACGGGAGCAAACGAGCGCCGATGGTGCTCGCAAGGACCATGCGCGCGCAGCGCGGCGAGATGCTGCGGCGTGCCGTAGCCTGCGTGCGCGTCGAAGCCGTACACGGGGTGCCGGTCGTGCAACTCGAGCAACATGCGGTCGCGCGTGACCTTCGCGATGATCGATGCCGCCGAAATGCTCGGCACCAGCGCATCGCCGCCGATCACGGCTTCGCTGCGCACCGGCAGCACCGGGCAGCGGTTGCCGTCGATCTTCGCGAGCGTCGGCGTGATGCTGAGACCCTCGACAGCGCGCCGCATCGCGAGCATGGTCGCGTGCAGGATGTTGAGCGTATCGATTTCCTCGACCGTGGCCGAGGCCACGCACCACGCGAGCGAGCGCTCGACGATCTGTTCGTAGAGCGCGTCGCGTGCCTTCGCGCTCAGCGCCTTGGAATCGTCGAGTCCCTCGATCGGCCGCGCCGGATCGAGAATCACGGCCGCCGCGACCACCGGACCGGCCAGCGGACCGCGCCCCGCTTCATCCACGCCACAGATGACGTCGTCCGGCGACTCGAACAGCAAGCCTGCCTGCTGCGCCTCAATCTGTCGTGCCGCGCGCTTTTGCGCCGCCTGCGAGGGCGACTTCACCGCGGCTTTCGCGGCTTTTGCGGCTTTTGCGGCCTTCGCCGCCGGCGACTTAGCACGCGCGCGCGGCCTCGTCACACCCTCGGTCATGTGCGCCCCCTGCGAGCTTCGACGACGCGCGCGACCACTTCGGCCGCGCGCGACGCCGTGTCCTGACGCAGCGCCAGATGCATCTGCGTAAACACCTCCGTGAGGGTGCGCCGGTTTGCCTCGTCGTGCAACTGCGTGAGCGTCGCTTCGGCAAGCGCCTCGGGCGTCGCAAAGTGCTGCAGGATCTCCGGCACGACAAAGCGACCCGCGAGGATGTTGGGCAGGCCCACATAAGGCAAATAGCCCTGGCGACGCATGATCTGCCCCGTAAGCCAGGGCACCTTGTAGGAAACGACCATCGGCTTCTTGAGCAACGCCGCTTCGAGCGTGACGGTGCCGCTCTTTACGAGGATCGCGTCGGCGGCCGTCATCGCGAGCTGCGACTGGCCGTCGATGATCGTGAGCGCAAGCCCCTGATGCTGGTTCGCCAGCTCCTGCAACTGCACGTGGATCGCGGGCGTCGCCGCCGGCATCACGAAGCGCAGCGCCGGCTCGCGCCGCTGCATGATCTGCATCGCGTCGAAGAACGTCGGCCCGATCAGGTTGATCTCGGAGCGGCGGCTACCCGGCAGCACCGCGATCACGGGCCCGCTTTCGGCCAAGCCAAGCGCGCGACGCGCGCCGGCCACATCGGGCTCGAGCGGAATCTCGTCGGCGAGCGGATGGCCCACGTAAGAAGCCGCCACACCCGCCTTCTCGAGAATCGCCGTTTCGAACGGAAACACGCACAGCATATGATCCACGGCCTTCTGGATCTTCTTGATGCGCCCGCCGCGCCATGCCCAGATCGATGGGCAAACGAAGTGGATCGTCGGAATGCCCGCATCGCGCAGCGCGTGCTCGAGACCGAAGTTGAAGTCGGGGGCGTCCACGCCGATGAAGACGTCGGGCGGGTCGGCCAACAGCTGATGCTTGAGCTCGTTGCGAATGCGCAGAATCTCGGGAATGTGCCTGAGCGCCTCGACGTAGCCACGAACCGAGAGCTTTTCCATCGGCCAGTGCGCGTCGAAGCCGGTGGCCATCATGCGCGGGCCGCCAATTCCATAGTACTGCGTAGTATCTGGCAAGCGGGCCTTGAGACCCGCGAGCAACGAGGCCGCGAGCAGGTCGCCGGACGGCTCGCCGGCGACCATCGCAAGGCGCAGCGGACGCGTTTGCAGCGCCATCGGTTAGCGGATGATGCCGCGTTGCGACTGCTCGACGAAGTCGAGCAGTGCTTTCACGTGCTCGTCGCCGTCGCCGCCTGCCTGCGCGAGCTCGGCGAGCTGCACTTTCGCCTCTTCGAGCGAGAGCCCGTTCTTGTACAGCGTGCGATACGCCGAGCGCAGCGCCGATATCGCATCGGGCGTGAAGCCGCGGCGACGCAGGCCTTCGACGTTGATGCCGTGCGGCACCGCCTTGTTGCCGGCCGCGACCACGAACGGCGGCACGTCCTGCACGAGCGCCGAGGCGCCGCCCACCATCGAGTGCGCGCCGATGCGTACGAACTGGTGCACGCCGGTCATGCCGCCGATGATCGCATAGTCGTCGACGATCACGTGGCCCGCGAGCTGAGCGTTGCTCGACATAATGACATTGTTGCCGAGGCGACAGTCGTGGCCCACGTGCACGTAGGCCATGATCCAGTTGTCGTCGCCGATGATCGTCACGCCGGTGTCCTGCACCGTGCCCGTGTGCAGCGTCGTGAACTCGCGGATCATATTACGGTTGCCGATCACGAGCTTCGTGGGCTCGCCCTTGTACTTCATGTCCTGCGGACGGCCGCCGATCGAGGCGTAGTGGCCAATCGTGTTCTCTTCGCCGATCGTCGTGTGGCCTTCCAGCACACTGTGCGATCCGACTTGCGTGCGTGCGCCGATGGTGACGTTCGCCCCGATGACCGCGTACGGCCCGATCTCGACCGACTCGTCGATCTGCGCGCCAGACTCGACGACCGCAGTGGGATGGATCCTGCTCATTCGTCCTCGCTCTCCGATTCTGTTACCGTGCCGAGGCGCCTTCCGGCGCGTTACGGCATGCGGCGACGCACCTTATTGCGCCGCGTCCATTTTCTTGACGGTGCACATGAGTTCCGCCTCGCAGGCGACGACGCCTTCCACTTCGGCCTGCGCCTTGAACTTCCAGATGCCGCGCATATAGCGCTCGAACGTCACGTTGAGGATGAGCTGGTCGCCCGGCTCGACCACGCGCTTGAAGCGCGCACCGTCGATGCCGACGAAGTAATACAGCGTGTTCTCGAAGTCCTGCTCCTCTTCCGAGAACGTGAGCAGCGCGGCGGTCTGCGCCAGCGCCTCGAGAATCATCACGCCGGGCATAACCGGACGCTGCGGAAAGTGGCCGGTGAAAAAGGGCTCGTTGACCGTCACGTTCTTCAACGCCTTGATGCTCTTGTGCGGCTCCAGCTCGATGACCCGGTCCACCATCAGGAACGGGTAGCGGTGCGGCAGCAGCGTGAGGATCTTGTGGATGTCGAAGTTGAGTTTTTCGATGTTCATGGTGGTTCTGCTCACGCAGGAATTGCGCGTGTGACTTTCGATTTCGATATTCGATGCGCCCGGCGTGCCCCAACGGGCCCGCGCGAATTGTCCAAACAGGCCCGCGCTGACGCGAAGTATGCGCTACGCCCGGCCTCCCGTGCATGAGGAATGCCCCAGGCGGGTAGCCCCAGGCGGGTAGCCCAGGGCGCCTGGCCCCGCGGCGGTTGGACCCGCGGTGGTTGGACCCGTTACGCAAAGCGGCGTACCACTTGCGCGATACGCCGTCCGCTACCTCAAAACTGCTTTCTTATTCGCTGGCCTGCGGCTTCTGCGCGACCGTCGCCTCGAGCGCCTTGATACGCTCGCGCAGCTTGTCGATGTTGCGCAGGATCGCGGCACTCTTGTTCCAGTCGGCGTGATCGACGGCCGGGAATGCGCTCGTGTAGATGCCGGCCTTCGGCAGCGACTTCGAGACGCCCGACTTCGCCGTGACGATCACGTAGTCCCCCAGCGTGACGTGCCCCGCAATGCCGACCGCGCCGCCGATCATGCAATGGCGCCCGATCGTCGTGCTGCCCGCAATGCCCGCGCAGCCCGCGATGACCGTATACGCGCCGATCTTGCAGTTGTGGCCGATCTGCACGAGGTTATCGATCTTCACGCACTCTTCGATGATCGTGTCGGCCATCGCGCCACGATCGATCGTTGTGTTCGCGCCGATCTCGACGTCCGGCCCGATGGCCACGCCGCCCACCTGAGGAATCTTGACCCAGCTGCCCTTGCGCGCGTCGCCCTCGCCCGTGAAATCGGGGGCAAAGCCAAAACCGTCCGAACCGATCACGGCGCCCGCATGCACGATGGCGCGCGCGCCGAGCTTGCAGCCGTGGTACACGGTCACACCCGGATACAGGTGGGAACCCTCACCCACCAGGGTGCCGCGCCCGATGAACACATTCGCGTCGAGCCTCACGTTCTCGCCGATCACGGCGCCCGCCTCGATCGTGACGTTCGGGCCGATCACCGCGCTCGCGGCCACCTGGGCCTTCGCGTCGACGTGCGCGCTCGCATGCACGCCTGGCTGCGCCTTCGGCGCGGCGAGCTCGATGAATGCCTGCGCGACACGCGCGAAGTAAGCATACGGGTTCGGTGTGACGATGAAGTTGCGACCGTCTCGCGACGCGAGCTTTTCAAGGTCGCCCGGGCTGATGAGCACCGCGCCCGCGCTGGTCGTCTCGACCTGGGCCAGATACTTCGGATTGGCGAGGAACGCGAGCTGTTGCGGACCAGCCTGGTCGAGCGGAGCCAGCGAACCGACGCGCTGCGTCGCGTCGCCCACCACCTCGCCGCCGAACCGCCCGACGATGTCCTCAAGCGTAAATGCCATGCGCGTGCTGCTCCCGCCTTAGTTGCTGTTGCTGTTGCTGCTGCCGGTGCTGTTGGCTGCCGCGAGCGCCTTCAGCACCTGGTCGGTGATGTCGATGCGCGGGCTCACGTACACCGCTTCCTGCACGATCAGGTCGTAGTGCTGCTGCTCGGCAATCTGCTTGATCACCTTGTTCGCCTTGTCCAGCACTGCTGCGAGTTCTTCGTTGCGGCGCTGGTTCAGGTCCTCGCGGAACTCGCGCTGCTTGCGCTGGAAGTCGCTGTCGAGCGCCGAAAGATCGCGCTGCTTCTGTGCGCGGTCGCTCGGGGACATCGCTGCGCCGTTCTTGTCGAGCGCGTCGGACATCGTCTTCAGACGCTGCGCCATGTCCTGCAGATCCTTGTCGCGCTTGGCGAATTCGGCTTCGAGCTTGGTCTGCGCGGCCTTCGCGGGGGCGGATTCGCGCAGGATACGGTCGGAGTTCACCGCCGCGATCCTCGCTTCCTGAGCCTGGGCGGCGCCCGTGCCGAAAGCGAGAAGCGCCAGCGACACAGTCATTGCCCCGATCGCCCGTCTGGAAAACATACCCGTTAGCAAAGTCATCCTCTCGTTTCTTTGGGTTCCGGCGCCACGCTTCGCGGCACCGGGCTGAAATGTCGTCAGAATGCCGTCCCGATCTGGAACTGGAACTTCTGGTACTGGTCGCCCGTGTGTTTCACGATCGGGAAGCCCATGCTCAGCTTGAGCGGGCCGATTGGCGAAATCCACGCGAGACCGAAGCCATAGCTGTAACGCAGGCCATTGGCACCAGTGCTGGTATTGCCTTCGTCGCCCCAGACGTTACCACCGTCAACAAACGTGAAGACGCGAAGCGTCCGGTCATAACCCGTACCCGGCAGCGGGAAGGTCAACTCGATATTGCCGACGACCATCTTCGAGCCGCCGATCGGGTCGTTCGTCGTCGCGTCGCGCGGACCGAGCGAACTCGGCTCGTAACCACGCACCGAGCCGATACCGCCCGCGTAGTAGTTCTTGAAGATCGGGTACGGCTTGCCGCCGAGGCCATTGCCGTAGCCGCCCTGCAAGTTCAGACCGAGCACGAAGCCGCGCGCGAACGAGTAGTAGTACTGGGCCTGGACGTCGGCCTTGTAGTACTGCGTTGCGCCAATCGGCGTGCCGTATTCGGCGTTCGATTGCACGAAGTAGCCGCGGCTCGGGACGAGCGCGCTATCACGCGCGTCGCGCGACCAGCCAACCGTGAGCGGCACGTTGTTCGAGACACGGCCGAACTCGTTCACGTAATCGATGTAGCTCTGCGGCGTGTTCGAATCGATATCGAGCGTGTCCTGCTCGAAGCCCGCGCCGAAGTAGACCGTGTCGACTTCCGAGAACGGAATGCCGAACTTCAGGTCGGCGCCCGCCGTGACGATCTTGAAGCTCGAATCGGTCGAGTAGTACAGCGGCTGATACGTACGGTAGTACGCGTCGGTAATACGCTTGATGCCGTCCACCGTGAAGTACGGATCGACCTGCGTGACGGCCAGCGTGCGGTACGTCTTCGCGGTGTTCACGTTCACGGAAAGCGATGTACCCGAACCGAACACGTTGTCCTGCGAGACACCCGCCGACAACACCACCTTGTCCGTGGACGAGAAGCCCGCACCCAGCGTGATTGCGCCGGTGGGCTTTTCGTTGACCTTCACGTTCACGTCCACCTGGTCGGGCGTGCCTTCCACAGGCACCGTGGTCACGTCGACGTCGGTGAAGTAGCCCAGACGGTTGATGCGGTCCTTCGAAAGCGCGAGGCGGTTCGAATCGAACCACGAGCTTTCGAGCTGGCGCATTTCGCGGCGCACGACTTCGTCGCGTGTACGCGTGTTGCCCACCACGTTGATGCGGCGCACGTACACGCGGCGGCTCGGATCGACCTGCAGCGTGAGATCGACGGTGTGATTGGCCTGGTCGATCTGCGGCAGCGCGTTGACGGTCGCGAACGCGTAGCCGTATTCACCGAGCTTGTCGACGATCGCCTTCGTCGTGGCCTGCAGCTTCTCGGCCGAGAACGTATCGCCCGGCTTGATCTTGATGAGCTTCTTGAGCTCGGCCTCGCGGTCGAGCAGGTTGCCGGCCAGATGGATGGCCGACACCTTGTACGGCTCGCCCTCATGCAGCCCGATGGTGAGGTACATGTCCTTCTTGTCGGGCGAGATCGAAACCTGCGTCGAGTCGATGTTGAACTCGAGGTAGCCGTGGTTCAGGTAGTACGAGCGCACGTTCTCGAGGTCACCCGTGAGCTTTTCCTTCGAGTACAGGTCGTTCTTCGTGTACCACGAGAACCAGTTCGGCGTGGAAAGCTGCATCTCGGAGAGCAGCGTGCCGGTGCTGTACGTCTTGTTGCCGATGAAGTTGATCTGGCGGATCTTCGCACTCGGACCTTCGACCACCGAGAACAGCAAGCCTACGCGGTTGCGGTCGATCGGCGTGACCGTGGTCGTGACCTCGGCGGCGTAGAACCCGCGCGTGAGGTACTGCCGCTTGAGCTCCTGCTCGGCCTTGTCGACGAGCGCCTTGTCGTAATAGCGGCCTTGCGAGAGGCCGACCGCGCGCAGCGCCTTGGTGAGGTTGTCCTTATCGAACTCGTGAATGCCGCCGAAATCGATCGTGCCGATTGCGGGACGCTCCTGCACCTGCACCACCACCACGTTGCCTTCGGTGGCAATCTTCACGTCGTTGAAGAAGCCCGTCGCGTACAGTGTGCGGATAGCCTCGGACGCCTTGTCGTCGGTGAACGTATCGCCCTGCTTGATCGGCAGATAGGCGAACACCGTGCCCGGCTCGACGCGCTGCAGTCCTTCGATGCGGATGTCCTGAATCACGAAAGGCGTCGTTGCTGCGTGCGCAACGACTCCATGTGCGGCAATCGCCGCGGCCGCAACCGTTTTTGGAACCAAGCGATGAGGTCTAAACAACGTGCTTCCCCAATTGTGTATAGCTGCATCAGATCGGGCGGCCCGCCCTCGGACGCCGCCAGACTTCTTTAGAAATGGATTAACCGAGCCAGATCGTTGAACAACGCGATCGCCGACAGCGCGACGATGCAGGCCAGCCCCGCTCGCTGCAGTACAAGCTGCCAGCGATCCGATACGGCTTTGCCCGTTACGGCTTCAACCAGATAATATAACAGATGCCCCCCGTCCAAAACCGGAATTGGGAGCAGGTTCAGCACGCCGAGGCTAATGCTGACAAGGGCGAGGAACGAAAGGAACGCCGATGGCCCGAGTCTTGCACTCTTGCCGGCATAGTCAGCAATCGTCACCGGGCCCGACAGATTCTTCAATGATGCTTCGCCCGTGACCATGCGGCCGAACATCCGCAGCGAATACACCGAGATATCCCACGTGCGATACACGCCGAGGCGCATGCTCTCGAGCGGCCCGTAGCGCACGTCCACCGAAGGCGCCTGCGACGAAAGCGCCGCGCCGATGCGCCCCACTTCCTCGCCCGTCTGCGCGTCGCGCTGCAGTGTGGGGGTGGCCGTGAGCGAGAGCGTCTGCTGCGTATGGCGGGCCGTGTCCTCGCGTGTGACCGTGAGCCGCACGGGCTTGCCCGCATGCGCCTTCACGTAGGCGATGAAGGTGCTCGCGCTGTCGACGGGGCGGCCGTCGATGGCACGCAATTGATCGCCCGCCTGCAACCCCGCTTGCTGCGCCGCACTACCCGCCTCCACGGCAGCCACCCTCAGCGTGCTGCCGCCGGCCTCGAGACCGAGCTTCGACATGAAGTCGTCGTCGAGGTCCTTGCTGGTGAGTTTCGAGAGATCGAGCGGGAAATCGTAGGTACCGGCGCCATCGCGTGCGGAAAGCACGACACGTCCTTGATCGAACGCCGACGCAAGCAGCTTCCAGCGCAGATCCGACCAGGAACGCACAGACTCGGTGTCGCTGCCATTTGCATCGCTCACCGAAAGAATCGTCTCGCCGCCCTGAAAACCCGCCTGGGCAGCGGCCGACCGTGCTGGCGGCGCCGCGACGATTGCCGTCTGCTCCGTCACGCCGCTCGCGTACACCACCGAAAAGAGCACGATCGCAAGCAGGAAATTGGCGATGGGCCCGGCCGCGACGATCGCAATGCGCTTGCCGACCGACTGCCGGTTGAACGCATGCGGCAGATCCTGCTCGAGAATCTTCCCGGGTGACTCCCGCTCGTCGAGCATCTTCACGTAGCCGCCGAGCGGCAACGCCGAGATCGTCCACTCGGTGCCGCTCTTCTTGCTGACCCACTGTGCGAGTGGCCTGCCGAAGCCGATGGAGAAACGCAGGACCTTCACGCCGCACAGGCGCGCGACGGCGTAGTGCCCGTACTCGTGCACGACGACCAGCACGCCGATCGCCACGACGAATGCGACCAGTTCGGTTAGCAGGTTCATTGGCACCTCCTTGGCTGGGAGCAGCGCACCGGTGCGGGAGGGGCCCTGAAGCCAGGCTCGTGGGCCCGAGGGGCCACATGGAGACCCTTCAGGCGAGCCCCTCGGCGGCCCGTCAGGCCGGCACCGGCAAGCTGTCGATGATAGTGTGAGCCGCGCGGCGGGCAGCCGCGTCGGCTTCGAGCACGACTTCGAGGCTCGACGCGCTTCGGTTCTCGAGCGCGTTGAGCACGGCGTCCACCGTCTGGGCGATCGCCATGAAGCCGATGCGCCGGTTCAAAAATGCCTCCACCGCGACTTCGTTCGCCGCGTTCAGCGCCGCGCTCGCCACGCCGCCGGTGGCCAGCGCCTGCATGGCGAGCGCGAGGCACGGAAAGCGCGTGTAATCGGGCTTCTCGAACGTGAGCGTCGCAACCTCGGCCAGGTCGAGCTGCGCCACGCCCGAATCGACGCGCTCGGGAAACGCGAGCGCGTGTGCGATCGGCGTGCGCATGTCGGGGTTGCCCAGTTGCGCGAGCACCGAACCGTCGGCGTACGAAACCATCGAGTGAATCACGCTCTGCGGATGAATCAGCACGTCGATGCGCTCGCCCGGCAGATCGAACAGATAGTGCGCCTCGATCACTTCAAGGCCCTTGTTCATCATCGTGGCCGAGTCGACGGAGATCTTGCGGCCCATCGACCAGTTCGGATGCTTGCAGGCCTCGTCGGGCGTCACGTTCACAAGCGTCGAGGGCTCACGCGTACGGAACGGACCACCCGACGCGGTGAGGATGATCTTCGTCACGCCGCCATGCCGCGCGCCTTCGCGCCCGTCGTTCGGCAGGCACTGGAACACGGCGTTGTGCTCGCTGTCGAGCGGCAGCAGCACCGCGCCGCTGTCGCGCACGGTGCCCATGAAGATGTCGCCCGACATCACGAGCGCTTCCTTGTTGGCGAGCAGGATCTGCTTGCCGGCCTTCGCCGCCGCGAGCGTGGGCGCGAGGCCCGCCGCGCCGACGATGGCGGCGACCACCGTGTCGCAGCCGTCGCTGTTCGAGACTTCGACGAGCGCCTGCGGCCCGTAGGTCACGGCCGTCTTCGAACCGGCTTCGCGCAGCTTGCGCTCGACCTTTGCAGCGGTGTCGGCGTCGCCGACCACGGCCACCTCCGGCGCAAAGCGCAGGCATTGTTCGACCAGCTTGTCGCCGTTGCGGTGCGCCGTGAGCGCATAGACCGAGAAGCGCTGCGGATGACGCGCGACCACGTCGAGCGTGCTGTCTCCAATCGAGCCCGTGGAACCGAGCAATGTGAGTCGTTTTTGCATATTGAAATCTCTAACCGAGCAGCAGCATGGCGAGCGGCAGCACGGGCAGCAACGCGTCGATGCGGTCGAGCACCCCACCGTGGCCCGGCAGGAGACCGCTCGAATCCTTCACGCCGGCCTGGCGCTTGAGCATCGACTCGAACAGATCGCCGATCACGCTGAACGCGACCAGCACGGTAAGGACAAACAGCGCACGGCCAAGCCCGATCCTGGCCGCGAGCGCGGAATACAGCGTGGGCTCGAACGCATGTAGCGCAATGGCAGCGCCGGACACCACCATCACGGCGGCCCAGCCGCCCACGGCGCCTTCCCAGGTCTTGCCGGGACTGATTGCGGGCGCGAGCTTATGCTTTCCGAATGCCTTACCCGCGAAGTATGCGCCGATATCGGCCAGCCAGACGACAAGGAGAAGCGACAGAACGAACGCCACGCCCGCCGTGCGCGCCGCGACGAGCGCATGCCAGCAGGCGGCAAAGAGAACGAGCCCGGCGGCCAGCAGGAAGGCCCGCCATGCGCCCGCGGCCAGCACGGGCCTGCGCAGCAGCACATAAGGCCCCGCGATGATCCAGAACACGCCCGCCGCCTGAAAGAGCGGCCGAGGCGCCGGCAGGCGCGTGCTCAAGCCCACCACGGCCGCCGCGATGACGGCGTAGACAATCGAGCCCGCCGCGCCTGCCTTCAGCAGACGCGCCCATTCCCAGGCGGCAAATACGACCACGACGCCGATCAGCGCGCCGAACGCCGCCACGGGTGCGAACAGCGTGATCGGCAGGAAAACGGCTAGCAGGACGAGCGCCGTGATGACGCGGGTCTTTAGCATGAAATCGAATCGGCGTTCTGGCCTACGACCTGCGCGCTCGTGCGCCCGAAACGGCGCTCGCGCTCGGCGTACGAGACGATGGCGCGGTTGAGCGCTTCGGCGTCGAAATCCGGCCAGAACGTGTCGGTGAAATAGAACTCGGCGTAAGCGAGCTGCCAGAGCAGGAAATTGCTCACCCGCTGCTCGCCGCCCGTGCGGATGAAGAGATCAGGCTCGGGCGCGTAGGCCATCGCGAGATGCTGGGCGAGTGCGTCTTCGGTGACGGGCACGGGCTGGCCCGCGGCAGCGGCCTCTTCGACCAGCTTGCGGGTCGCCTGCAGAATGTCCCAGCGGCCACCGTAGTTCGCGGCGATCGTGAGTGTGAGACGGGTATTGCGCGCGGTTTTGGTCTCCGCGCGCCGAATCAGGTCCTGGATGCGCTCATTGAACATCGACAGGTCGCCGACCACACGCAGACGGATGCCGTTCGCGTGCAGGCGCGCCACCTCGCGCTCCAGCGCCGTGACGAACAGGCGCATGAGGAACGAGACTTCGGCGCTCGGTCGGCGCCAGTTCTCGGAGCTGAAGGCGAATAGCGTGACGTACTCGACGCCGCGCTCCACACACGCCTCGACGACCGAACGCACGGCGTCGACGCCGCGCGTGTGGCCCGCGACGCGCGGCAGGCGGCGCTGAGTTGCCCAACGGCCGTTGCCGTCCATGATGATCGCGATGTGGCGCGGCACTGCCGCCACGTCGGGCACTCGAACGGTTGAGCTGGTATAGGTCATGGCCGTCAGACTGAAACTGCTAATAAAAAGGGGAAACCGCGGAAACCCTGGCAAAACCAGGAGCCGGACGGCCTCAAACCGTCATGATCTCAGCTTCCTTCGTCTGCACGAGCTTGTCGATCTCGGCCACGAAGCGGTCCGTCAGCTTCTGGACGTCGTCACCGGCGCGGCGCTCGTCGTCTTCGGAAATTTCCTTGTCCTTCACGAGCTTCTTGAGTTGCTCGTTGGCGTCGCGGCGCAGGTTGCGCACGGCGACCTTCGCCGTCTCGCCTTCGCTCTTGACGACCTTCGTGAGTTCCTTGCGGCGCTCTTCGGTGAGGGCGGGCATCGGCACGCGGATCAGGTCGCCGTGCGTGGCCGGGTTCAGGCCGAGATCCGACTCGCGGATCGCCTTTTCGATGACCTGGACCATCTTCTTTTCCCACGGCTGGACGCCGATCGTGCGCGCGTCGACGAGCGTGAGGTTCGCGACCTGCGAGATGGGCACGGGCGAGCCGTAGTAGTCGACCTGGATGTGGTCGAGCAGACCGGTATGGGCGCGGCCCGTGCGGATTTTCGCCAGGTCGCTCTTGAACGCTTCGATCGAGCGCTGCATTTTCTGCTCGGCGCCCTTCTTGATGTCAGCCACAGCCATTTTGATACCTCCGAACCTTCATAACGGAACGGGCCCGCCAGCGCGCTGATGGGCGGCGCGGCCCGTGTTCGAATTTCTCGTCAGACGAGAGTTTACACGTGGACGAGCGTACCTTCGTCTTCGCCCTGAATGATGCGCTTGAGCGCACCGGGCTTGACGATGGAAAAAACCCGGATCGGCAGTTTCTGGTCGCGGCACAGTGCGAACGCCGTCGCGTCCATCACCTGCAGGTTGCGGCCGATTGCCTCATCGAAACTGATCGTCGAGTAGCGCGTGGCCGTCGGATCCTTCTTCGGGTCTGCCGAGTAGACGCCGTCGACCTTGGTGGCCTTCAGCACGACTTCGGCGCCGACTTCCGAGCCGCGCAGGGCGGCTGCCGTGTCGGTGGTGAAGAACGGGTTGCCCGTGCCCGCGGCGAAGATCACGACCTTGCCCTCTTCGAGCTGACGGATCGCGCGCGGACGGATATAAGGCTCGACGACCTGGTCCATGCGCAGCGCGGACTGCACGCGCGCCTCGATGCCTGCGTGACGCATGGCGTCCTGCAGCGCGAGCGCGTTCATCATCGTCGCCAGCATGCCCATGTAGTCTGCGGTTGCACGGTCCATGCCGGCCGCGCCGCCCGCTACACCGCGGAAAATGTTGCCACCGCCGATCACGACTGCGAGCTGGGTGCCGAGCCGCACGACCTCGGCCACGTCTGCCACCATACGTTCGATCGTGGCGCGGTTGATGCCAAAGGCATCGTCGCCCATCAGGGCTTCGCCGGAAAGTTTGAGCAGGACGCGTTTATAGGCGGGTGTGGGCATGGAGGTATCCAGAATCGCGCGCAAAGGGCAATAACTTGAAACTGTAGGGGTGAAATACGGCTTCGGGCAAGCGCCGCCAGAAATAGCGAAGATTTCCGACGCCGCGCACGACGGGGACTGCCGTGCGCGCCATCGCAACGCTGCCCACCGCGGCGAACTGCTCCGCTGCGGCTTACAACAGCACTAACTGCAATGCTAACTGCGGTACTGCAACAACTGCGGCCGCGCCTGCCTCGCGACGAAGCGCCAGGCAGGCGACGCGCCGGTTTTATTGCTGCTTTGCAGCAGCGACTTGCGCGGCCACTTCGGCGGCGAAGTCGTCCTGGCGCTTCTCGATGCCTTCGCCCACCACGAAGAGGGCGAACTTCTGCACCGTGGTGCCGGCAGCCTTGAGCATCTGCTCGATCGTCTGCTTGTCGTTCTTCACGAACGGCTGGTTCAGCAGCGAGACTTCCTTCAGGTACTTCTGGACCGCGCCGTCGACCATCTTCGCGACGATTTCAGCCGGCTTGCCCGATTCGGCGGCCTTCTGCTCGGCGATGCTGCGCTCCTTGGCGATCAGGTCGGCCGGCACGTCGTCCGACGACAGCGAGACCGGCTTCATCGCGGCGATGTGCATCGCCACGTCCTTGCCGACCTGCTCTTCCGCGCCGGTGTACTCGACCAGCACGCCGATGCGCGTGCCGTGCAGGTACGC
>NZ_DATJWR010000274.1:0-2091 GCF_035501035.1 Paraburkholderia sp. | reverse complement strand
GAGCAGTCGGGCCAACAGAAGCAATTGAATGAAACGCTCTATCACGGCAACTGAGACGGCAACCGAAACGGCAACCGAAACGGCAACCGAAGCGCGCCCCCCAGGACGGCGACGCGACGCGCTGCGCGTGCACACCCCAGCCGCTCAGCGCGTCGGGCCGCCGCCGATATGCTTTTCCATGAGCCGCATGCGCCCGGTTGGCCGCCAGGGCGCGAACCACGGGTTCGTGCGCAGTTCGCATAGCCGCGAGCTGCGCTCGGCTAGCGCCGTTTCGAGCCAGTGGAACATCTCGTCGGGCTGCGCGAGGCGCGCGTAGGCCTCGGCGATGAGAAGTGGCGACGTGTAGCGGCTGCGTCGCCGCGCGAGCAGCTCTTCGAGATACCAGCGCAACACCGCGTCATAGCCGCCGGCTTCCCACTTCGCTCGAATGGTCGCCGCGCGCGCGTGCTGGTTGCAGCGCACGAGCGCCTCCACCGTGGCGTCCACCGCTTGCGGATAAAGCTTTTTCACTTCGAACGCCGTGGCGAGCAGCTGATAGACGAGCGGCGGGTGCTCCATGTGCCCCGGCGACAGGTACTCGCTCACGACATCCGCATGCCTGCCCGACATCACCATGCCGAACGCGCGCGAGCCCTGAAACGCCAGTGGGTCGATGCGCTCGGCGCGCTCCATCGCGGCGTCTCCCTCCGCGCGGCGGCCCGCCGCGACGAGCATGCGCGCGTAGAGCCGGTGTGCCTCCGGGTAGCTCGGATTGCGCCTTAGCGCCTCCTTGAAGCCGGCCTCGGCCCGGCCCCAGTCCCAGTCGTAGAAGTAGTGCACGGCCGCGAGCGCATGATGCGCCTCCGGCAGGTCCGGGTCGAGTTCGAGCGCGCTTTGCGCGAGCGCGCGCGCGACCGGCCAGCCATCGTCGGGCGCGATGAAGCCGTGCACGGCCGTCGAGCCGTAGTAGTTCGAAAGACCCGTGTAGCCGAGCGCATAGCCCGGGTCACGTTCGAGGGCGGCCTCGAAGTAGGTGCGGCTGCGCACGAAGTCCTCGCCGTCGATACCGTGATGCGCGGAAAAGCCCGGCTCGAAATGCACGCGGCGATACCAGAAGTAGCGCCCGCGCACGTAGGCGTCGTGAGCGGCGGGGTCGACGGGCAGGCGCCGCGCGAGGCGCGTGCGCTGCTGCTCGGAAAGCGTGGAGGCGAGGTCCTCGGCGAGCGCCGCGACCGCCTCCTTGAGGATGTCGAGCGCGCCTTGCGTGGCGCTCTCGTGCGCGCGGCTCCAGATCTGCACTTCGTCGGCGCAGCGGATCAGGCGCGTGAGGATGCGCGTTTGCGGCCCCGCGCGCGTGAGCGAGCCTTCGAGCACGTAGTCGAGCTTCAGTTCCTGCGCGATCTCGCCGATGCTTTTTTGCGTCGCACGGTAACGCGCCGCCGTGGTGCGCGCGATCGTGAGGAGCCGCTCGGGGTTGAGCGCGCCGAGCGTGACAGAGAATTCGTCGGCGAGCGCGCTGCACAGGCTTTCCTGGCCCGCGTCGTCCGTGAGGTTCGCAAACGGCAGCACGAGCATGCGCACGGCCTGCGGGGCGGCGTTGCCCTCGCGGGCGGCCGGCGCGTCGCGCAAGGCGGCCGAAGCCTCGGCGCTCGCCTCCAAAGCCTCGGGAAGGATGCCGTCGAAACGGTAGCCCTTGCCCTTCACCGTGATGAGATGGCGCGGTTTCGCGGGGTCGTCCGCGAGCGCGATGCGGATTTTGCGTATTGCCGTGTTCAGGCCGTTGTCCGTGTCGCGGAAGGGGCTGCCGGCCCACAGCCGGTCGACGATATCCGCACGCGAGACCAGCTCGCCACGGCGCGCGGCGAGCAGGATCAGCAGGTCCATCGGCAGCCGCTCCAGCCGGACCTCAACGGCGCCACGACGCAACTGGTAGCGCTCGACGTCGAGTTCGAAATCGGCGAAGCGGATGATTCGATCCGTCGGCATGCGAACTCTCCCGTGATGCGGCATCGGGGAAGGGGGCGCCAGGGCGGTTCGTCTGAGGATTGCCGCAAGACGCAACGAGGCTCGACGTCATGGCGAATGGCGGCAGACGCAGGATTGGCGGCGGCG
>NZ_DATJWR010000273.1:0-20197 GCF_035501035.1 Paraburkholderia sp. | reverse complement strand
TGCAGATGGGCAACGAGATGATCGAGTTCCACGCGCGCTTCTCAGGCAAGTCGCACAAGATCGAGGTGCCTGTGTCGAACGTTCTCGCGATCTACGCGCGCGAGAACGGGCAGGGCATGGCGTTTCCGGTCGAGACCGCGGCAGGCGACGCTGACGACGTGCTGTCTTCCGAGTACCACGAGGAATCGGCCGCGCCGCAGGCGCACGACGTGCTCGACGAGCCGGCCGCGGAGCCGGCGGCACCGGCGGCAACACCGGCCGCGACACACGGGGGCGACAAGGATGACGACGGCGGCAACAAAGGCGGCAAGGGCCACCTCAAAATCGTGAAATGAAGTAGAATAGCGGGCTACGCCGGCTTAGCTCATCTGGTAGAGCAGTTGATTTGTAATCATCAGGTGGCGGGTTCGAGTCCTGCAGCCGGCACCAAACATAAAGCAAAGGGTTACGTGAGGTTCACGTAACCCTTTGTGCTTTCTGGGCTGTCATCGCCACTTCACTCCGCCCACTCGGGGTCGCTGGTGAACAGGATCGTGAGCCAGCGGTGTGACTCATCCCCGCCGATGGCCCGGCCAATTTCGTCCCGGATCGCATCCCACTCGGCAATGCGCTTGGCCGGCATGTCGGGCGGCACGACGAAGTACAGTTCGATCTCGCGGGAGCGGCCCACCTTCGCGACATAGGCGCGGTAATACTCGAAGGCGTAGCGCTCGACGAAGCCTGACGCAATGGCGTCGACGTGCCGCTTGAGGTCGGCGGGCGCAACCAGCAGCACCTCCAGCAGCGCCTGACGGATTTCCGCCACCGGTATCGGGATGATCACGACGCACACCACCACGAGCGCCGCAGGGTCGACGTACGGCGTCAGGTGCTCCCATGCGGTTCCCTGGATCGCGTAGCCCGCGCTGAAGGCGACGAGGAGGGCGGCGGTGATGCCAGCGGACATGATCCACGACTTGATGTCGAGGCGTACGAAATCCGACCGGATCCGGCGATTCGCACGCGACTCGACCACGGCCATTGAAAGGCAGGCGCTCACCGTGAGTGCGGCGTAGACCAGGGCGGGGCCGAAATGCAATACGTGTCCGCCGGACAGCAGGCTCGTTATGCCGTTGATCAGCGCATAGACGGCCACACCTATCAACAGCGTGCCGTTGAGCCCGAGCACCAGGGGTTCGAGATGCCAGAAGCCCATGGTGAACCGCTCTCGCCATTTGCGCGGCAGATCGACGTTGACCGCATAGGAGGTGATCAGACGCACGACCGTGAGCGCGAGCGCGCTCATGCTTGCATCGACGAGCGAATAGACGCCGTCGAACACGATCGAGAACGACCCGGAGACGAGGCCAAACACGACACCGGCGAGGGCGATCAGCAATGTCGTGGCGATCGAAAGGCGTAGAACGCCGCTCTCGTCGCGGGTATTGAAGATTCGTGGCCATTCCATGTTGTCTGCTCTCCGCGACCCCACCGGGGGCGAACGACGCACGCGCGGGCACGTTTGAGCAAGACTAGCGGACTCGCTGGCAGGCCGTCGCGCGACTGTCCGTTCAACGCACTTGGGGTGAGCCGGCGCACAGCCGGCCTTCTACGAGGTCGATCTCTCGCGCCGACAAGCCAAACGCCGCGTACAGGATTTGATCGATCTCGCCTGCCGTTGTCGCCACCTGCTGCTCGCCGCCCTCCGACTGTGCGGACAGCAGCAGCCGGTCTACGCGCGCCACGATTGCGGCGCGCACCGACTCGTCGGCCGGCACCGGCAGTGAGTCGATCATGGCTCTCGTGAACGCCACGCCGCCGTTGTAGCTCGACGCGCCGAACTTCGCGCGGGTCAGGAAGGCCGAGAGCGGGCAATTCAGCAGCGCTGCCGCGAATTTCAGCAGGTCCTCGTCGTCCGAGCGCAGGATCAGCGTGGTCTTGCCGGGGATCGTGTCGCCCGCGAGGTCGAGCGTCGCGTCCAGCCGCGTGAGGCCTTTCACGATGACCTTTTTCGCATGGGCTTTCGCGCCGTATCCGTTCGCGAACGTCGAGGCGAAGCGCTCGCGATCGACCACCGGCTCGTCGTAGCGGCTTCCGAGATAGGTCATGGGCTTGCTGCCCCAACGCGATACATAGCGGCCGAGCGTGCCGGTATTCACGACGCGATAATGACGCTCCGCTGCAAAGCGGCCTGCGGCCTCTTCGACGAGCGGCGCGAGGCGGTAGGCATCCGAAGTCGCGCACGCGTTCTCGCTGGGCAGCAGCGAGCGCAGGGGCGGGTGCGCGCGCGTGAGCCGTTGCACGAACGCGTAGTGAGGCGAGAGCAAGGCGTCGAGCGTCCTTGGCGCTTCGAGCGAGCGCTTGTCGGTTTGGGCAAGCTCGGTGAGCGTTTCGCCGTCGATGCGCGCCGTCGCGATGGTGTCGGCACCCGACTCGCGATAAAGCGTGATGATCGAATCGACGCGCGCCTGCTCGAACACGTCGCGCCCCAATACGACGATGCGCTCGATCTTGCCGAGGTGGCGTGCGCGGAACGCATCGCCGAACGGCTTCGAGAGCCACTTGTCGGGTGTGAGACAGGCCATCGCGCCGCCGGGCCTGAGCAGCGCGAGGCCTGCCTCCATGAACACGATGTACAGATCCCAGTTGCCTTTCGCGCTCGGCCAGCGTCGCGCGAGCTGTTCGCGCACGGCGCGCTGGCCTTCGTTGATCATGCGCTCGGAATCGATATAGGGCGGGTTCGCGATGATGGCGTCGAAGCCTTCGAAGCTGCCGTTTTCGCTGAGCAGGTCCGCGAACTCGATGCGCCATTCGAACGCCGATGTGTCGGTGGGCACTTCGTCGCTGCCGCTCGCGAGGCGTTCGAGCAACGCCTCGCGCAATTGCGAGAGGCGCGCGGCTGCGGCGAGTCTTTCCGTGCGGTTCGCCGATGCGCGCAGTTTCGCCGTGGCTGCGCGATAGTTCGCGACCACTTGCGCGGCGTCGCGGAGCGGCGCATCGAAGCCGAAACGGCTGATCGTCGCGTTGCCTTGCTTGAGATTGGTTTCGAGGTTCGGTAGTGAGGCCGGCAGTCCGCTTGCCGTGAGGTCCGCATGTTCGAGCAGTTCGATCCAGAGCCGCAGCCGCGCCATGCCGACCGAATCCGCATTGATATCGACGCCGAAAAGCGAGTGCTCGACGATGTCTCGCTTCACACGAAAGAGCGCGGCTTCGATCTGGCGAATGGCTTCGCTGTCGCGCTCACGCGTGAGCGGCTCGCCATTCGCATGCGTCACGCAAAGCCGATCCGCAGTCACGCCAAGGCGGCACGCGCGGAGCGCTTCGCCATCGCGCGCATTCAGCAAGTCGAGGCGAACTTTCAGCGCGAGCAGCTCGTTGAGCGCGCAGACGAGCAGATGCCCCGACCCCACGGCCGGATCGCAGATGCGCAGCGAGTCGAGCACGGCGCGAGCTTCGTCCCGATCCTCGATCCGTTCGGATAACTGATCGATACTCGTGCAGTGCCAGCCCTTCGCGCGGTGGAAGCGATTCAGCACCGCTTGCGTGACAGCCGGGCGGGCGAGTTGCATCGCGACGCTGCCGGGCGTGTACCACGCGCCGTCGCGGTAGCCGTTGAGCTTCTCGAAGACGAGGCCGAGCACGGAGGCGTCGAGGCTACGCCGGTCGGGCGTTGCATCTCTCGCGATCAAGCCGGCGGAGAACTCGAACGCGGCAAGAAAATCGAGCAGATACGCAAGCACGTGCCGCTCGCCGCTCGCGCGCGTGAGCGCCGTAGCAGCGAAGAGCGGCAGCGTGGCGCTTTCGTCGAGTGCGCCCAGGTCGAGCAGGCTTCGGTCGATGTCCGGCGGATCGAAGAGCGAACCGTCGAAGTGGGGAAGGTGAGCAAAGCGCGCCGGTTGCGCAATATCAGCAGTGCCAAGTACCTCGTTGCAGAGCACGTCGAATTCGCGGAACGAACGGATGCGCTGCGTGTTCAGAAAGGCCCAGGCGGGATCGCCGTCGTGTATCGTGAGCAGGCGCGTCTCAAGCACCTTGAGGAGAAAGAGCCGGCTGATCCACGCGATGCAAAGCCGCAGCGCGAGTTCGAAGCGTCGTGCTTCGTGATCTGCGGCAGACGTATCGCGGCGACGTGTACCTGTACGGCTCGATGCTTTTTCGTGCTCGCGAGCCGCAACACGCGTCAGCGCGAGTTCGATGAGCGACCCGCGCGAGCGCTCGTGAGGCGCGCGTCGCGCGAAGGTGCGCCTTGCGCCTTCAACGCCTTCCTGCACGCCGACGATATGAAGCAGCTCGGCGTAAAACCCTTCGTCGAGCCCGCCGCTTGCGCTGGCGCGGCGTGTGCGCAGTTTGCGCGCGCGGCGCGTCTGCTGGGTCGTTTCGGGCATGGTCTCGTGGCGGCGGTCGGGGCGCGGTCGGCGCACATTTTACTGCGCGTGCATGCGCTCTTCTGCGTTCACTTTCGTCCTATGCCATCTGGCCGGGTCGACGCGCCTGTCCGACTGAGCGATGATCGTTGCCAAGGCGAGGCGGCGGAACGCGCTGCGTCGCTTGCTATATGATGGCGCCGCCCGAGGCGCGCCGCCGCGCCAACCCGAGGGCCTGCTACGGCAGGCCCGTCGCATCGAACATTCGACCTATGACCGAACATCCCACTCTCACCTGGCCCGACACGGACGGCCCGCGCACAGTGCGCTGGCGCTCCGAGGCCGGCGTGCCGGCGCCGAAGCGCGTGGTGATCGCCGACGACCGCACGACCGCCGACGCGGCGTACCGTCTCGCCTGCGAAGGCACCGCGCTCCTGTGGCACGGCGACTATCAGAACGCGCGTCAGCTGCTGCAGGCCATGGCGCGCCGCGCGGAACGCAAGCCGCGCAAGGCAGCCGCAGCGCCGAAGGCGCCGGCTTCGCCGCTCGAGGCCTTTCATCTGCACCGTCAGGCGCAGGCGCAGCGCGCACGCACGCTCGGCATGGTGCTGATTCCGCTCGAAGGCGACTACGGTATCAACCTGCGCCGCGCGCCCGACGTGCGGCTCGCGTGCGAAGAGGCGTGGGGCGCGCCCGACGGCGAGCCATCGGCGGTGTCGCTGCGCGAGATCCTCGGCCTCATCGGTGCGCACGAGTGGCGCAAGAAGGGCGTCGAGATCGCCGCGCTCGATGGGGCGCGCATTCATCCGTACTACGGCGTGTTCTCGCCGGTGCGAGGCGAGTACGTCGACCTCGTCGCGCGCACGGCGCTGCCGTCAAGGGCAACCGGAACAGCCTTCGATATCGGCACGGGCACCGGCGTGCTGGCTGCCGTGCTCGCTGCGCGAGGTGTGAAGCACGTGGTCGCCACCGATCAGGACGAACGCGCGCTCGCCTGCGCTCGCGAGAACCTCGAGCGCCTCGGCTACGCCGCGCAGGTCGAGGTGATCGCAGCCGACCTCTTCCCGCCGGGGCGCGCTTCGCTCGTCGTCTGCAATCCGCCATGGGTGCCGGCACGGCCCGCGTCGCCTGTCGAGTATGCCGTGTTCGATCCGGAGAGCCGCATGCTGCGCGGCTTTCTCGGCGGCCTCAAGGACCATCTCGAGCCGGGTGGAGAGGGCTGGCTGATCCTGTCCGACTTCGCGGAGCATCTTGGCCTGCGCACGCGCGAGTCGCTCGTCGAGATGATCGTGCAGGCCGGGCTCGAAGTGGCGGGGCGCGAGGACATCCGGCCGCGTCACCCGAAAGCCTCCGATCCCAACGATCCGCTCTATCGTGCGCGCGCGGCTGAAGTGACTTCGCTATGGCGCTTGAAGCTGCGCGCGGATTGAATCGGGGACAGGGGGAAGCGCACGCAAAAGGAAGGAAGCGAGCCGTCGGCGGCAGCGCCATGCTAACGGCTCGTGTGGGAGACGATCTTCAGCGCCGGCGGTGCAACTGCGGCACTGCCAGGCGTCGCGGGCTCGGCCCAATTGAGCCTGTGTTTTCAACCCGCGCGTTCAACCCGGATACGCCTCGTCCACCTTGAGGCCTGCGAGCTTGAATATGACGCGTAGCGTCTGAGGTTTGATATCGCGGCGCGACGCCAGCGCCGACATCACGAAATCGAGCACCTTCGCGTACTTCAGCAGGATCAGGCAGGTTTCGAGGTCCGAGGGACCGTCGCGCATGCTCTCTGCTACTCGCAGCATCTCCAGCGAGATGTCGCGCGCCATTTCCAGCTCCAGTTGCTGCTTTTCCGTCCAGTCGGGAACCGTGACGAGTTTCGTAAGCAGTTCCTGGAATTTTTGTTCTGCGTTGCCGTCAGGTATCGTGTTCATTGCCTGCCCCATGCAAGGCCGTACAGCGTCGTGCGCTCATCGCGCAGCGGGGGCTGCGCCAGCCTGATTTATCGCCACCGGCACTCCCGGTGCGACCTCCCAATGCGCGCCATCCGATACGTTGCCGGCTGGCCGCGCCACGCTTTGGTCCTTTTTGGGCATCGGGGATGAAAATCCTCGTGTCTCTCCTGATCACCCCCCTCGCAACAGCACGTGGGTCACAGGCCCTGCTACGACACGAGCCGCTCTTCTGCGTTCGACGGCCTGGACCAGTTTTTCCGTAAAATGACAGAATTACCGGGTCCCCTCTGTCACCTGTCGAACATTTACCGGCACTTGACGCTCTCCATCTGACCACGCCGATGTCCAGCAAGACCTACGAAGTCCGTCCGAACCAATCTGTCGAACTCCTGAAAGAGCTCCACATCCTGACGCGCGACGGCAAAATGAATCAGGACAGCCGCCGAAAACTGAAGCAGGTTTATCACCTGTTCCAGTTCATCGAGCCGCTGCTGTCGGAATTGAAGCAGGATGGCCGCGACGTGACCCTCGTCGATCACGGTGCGGGCAAGTCCTATCTCGGCTTCATTCTCTATGACCTGTTCTTCAAAGATCAGCGCGACGGGTCACACATCTACGGCATCGAAACGCGAGACGAACTCGTGCAGCGTTCGGAGGAACTGGCTGCGCGCCTCGGCTTTGGCGGGATGTCCTTCCTGAAGCTCTCGGTGGCCGATTCGATCACGTCGGCGCAACTGCCGCCGAGCGTCGATATCGTGACCGCGCTGCACGCCTGCGACACCGCCACCGACGACGCCATCCGCTTCGCCCTGAAGAAGCACGCGCGCTACATCGTGGTCGTGCCGTGCTGCCAGGCGGAGGTTGCGGGCGTGCTGCGCCGGAACAAGGGCAAGTCGCTCGGCCAGGCGCTCACCGAGATCTGGCGTCATCCGCTGCATACGCGCGAATTCGGGAGCCAGATCACCAACGTGCTGCGCTGCCTGCAACTCGAGGCGCATGGCTACCAGGTGAGCGTGACGGAGCTGGTGGGCTGGGAGCACTCGATGAAGAACGAACTCATCATCGCCCAGTACAAGGACCTGCCGCGGCGGCGTCCCGCGGCGCGGCTCAACGAGATTCTCGATACCTTCGGGCTTGCGGATCTGCGCGAGCGCTTTTTCGCCGACGAGGGCGAGGCAGCCGCCGAGCCGGCAGCCGAAGCCTGAGCACGAAACTGCGTCTGAACGCGGCGCGGCGTCAGTCGCGCTTGCTCATCCAGTCGCGCCAGCCCTCCAGGCCAAGGCTGCGCAGCGTTTCCTGATTGCGTTCGTAGATGTCGGCTGCATCCGGAAAGGCTTCGACCGCGCGCTCGATGCTCGCCTCGCGTAGCAAGTGCAGGATGGGGTACGGCGCGCGATTCGTGTAGTTCTCGATGTCGTCGGGCCCGGTGCCCTCGAACTGATAGTGAGGGTGAAAGCTCGCCACCTGCAGCGTGCCTTCCAGCCGCAACTGCTTCACGAGGCGCTCGGCAAACCAGGTCGCGTCGTTGAAGTCGGCAAAATCGGCGAGCGCGTGGGGCAGGATCAGGAGCGTCGTGTCGATTTCGGCGGCGTCGGCCTCGGCGAGCGCTTGCAGCTCCCGTTCGAGATCGGTGAGCACGCCTTCCAGCCCGGTTGCCTCGCTGATCACAAAGCGAACCTGGTTCTTCACGTACACACTCTTGGCGAACGGGCAGAGGTTCAGGCCGATCACGGCACGCGTGAGCCAGTGCCGGGTCGCTTCGAGGATGGCAGCGCGAGCGGGGCGCTCCGCATCGGCGGGGCGGGAATTGGGGGGCGGGGCGGCGGTGTCGGTCATCGCGTCATTTTACCGGCCGGGGGCACGCCGCTTCGATCAGCAGCTTCGCCATGCGCGGCGCCGCGAGGATCGGGCCGCAGCCGGGGCCGTAAGTCTGGCTCGCGGCGTAGACGCCCTCGACCAGCAGCGCGAGTCCCTCGGCGAGCGCCATCGGATCCGCGGCGCCCGCTTCCTGCGCTAGCCCGGTGAGCCGCGCCATGAGCTTCGATTTGTTGTCGTCGACGCACTGTCGCGCGGGGTGCGTGGCGTCCGGAAATTCCGTCGCAACATTCACGAACGGACAGCCGCGGTAGCCCGGCGCCGAAGCGCGGCGTGCGAGGTCCTCGAAGTACTGCACCAGTTGCCTCGCCGGCTCGCCCGGATGCTTCGCAAGACTTTCGTCGAAGCGCTCGAAAAAGCGCGCATCGCAGCGCCGCAGGTACGCGACGACGAGATCGTCCTTCGACGAGAACTGCCGGTACAGGCTCATCTTGTTCACGCCCGCGCGCTCGACTACGGCCTCGATGCCTACCGCCCGTACGCCTTCGCGGTAGAACAGCTCGTCGGCGGCGCGCAGCAGATGCTCGTGCGCGCGCGCGCCGGCCGTCTGCGTGCGTGGCCGGCTCGGCCGCGCGGTGGTGGAGGACGTGTCGTCGTGGCCTTCGTGCTTCATGAGGGCACCTCGAGATCAGGGTGATTGCTTGACATGTTACCGAGCGGTAACTACTATCGCAACACACTTGTGACAGATCGGTAACAATCGAGGGGTGTCGCGTTGACGCAGCCACTCGGAGCCATACCAACGCAAGCGCGCACGCATCCGTCGATGCCGCGGCGTGACAGGAGCATCAATGAACTGGGCAGCGAGTCGAATAGTCGGGCGTTTCCATTACGGATGGCTCGTCGTGGCGGTGGTGTTTTTCGTGCTGCTGGCGGCGGCCGGCACGCGCGCGACGCCGAGCGTGATGATGGTGCCGCTCGAGCATCAGTTCGGCTGGAGCCGGGCGACGATCTCGCTCGCCATCTCGGTGAACATCGCGCTCTACGGCCTGATGGGGCCGTTCGCGGCCGCGGCCATGCAGCGCTTCGGCGTGCGGCCCACGCTGCTCGCGGCGCTGGCGACGATGGCGGCCGGCGTGGCGCTTTCCGCGCTGATGACGCACCCGTGGCAGATGATCCTGATCTGGGGCGTGATGGTGGGCGGCTCGACCGGCGTGGCCGCTCTTTCGCTTTCCGCCACGGTCGTCACGCGCTGGTTCACTTCGCACCGCGGCCTCGCGATGGGCATTCTCACCGCGAGCTCGGCCACGGGCCAGCTCGTCTTTCTGCCGTTTCTCGCCGCGATCGCCCAGAAGCATGGCTGGCAACCGGTGGTGCTCGTGGTCGCGGCGGCCGCTGCCGTGGTGCTGCCGCTCGTGCTGTTCCTCCTGCCCGAGCGTCCCGCGAGCGTGAATCTGCGCCCGTTCGGCGAAGACGACGAAACGCCGGTCGCGCCGGCCGCGCCGCAGCAGAATCCGCTGAAGATCGCCTTCGGCGCGCTCACCTCGGCGAGCCGCACGCGCGACTTCTGGCTGCTCTTCTTCAGCTTCTTCATTTGCGGTGCGAGCACGAACGGCTACGTGGGCACGCACCTCATCGCGATGTGCGGCGACTACGGCATGACCGAAGTGCAGGGCGCCTCGCTGCTCGCGACGATGGGCATCTTCGACCTGTTCGGCACGACGCTCTCGGGCTGGCTCTCGGACCGCTTCAACAGTCGCGTGCTGCTGTTCTGGTACTACGGCCTGCGCGGCCTTTCGCTGATTTATCTGCCGCACGCGTTCGGCATCGACTTCTTCGGCCTGCCGATCTTCGCGGTGTTCTACGGTCTCGACTGGATCGCGACCGTGCCGCCGACGGTGCGTCTCGCCACCGACGTCTACGGCAAGGAGCGCGCGCCGATCGTGTTCGGCTGGGTCGTGGCCGGCCATCAACTCGGCGCGGCGTTCGCGGCGTTCGGCGCGGGCCTGCTGCGCTCGAGCCTTGGCACCTATACGGTGGCGTCGATGATTTCGGGCGGCCTTTGCCTCGTGGCGTCGTTCCTCGTGCTGCGCATCAATCGCGGGCCGCGCCCGGTCGGCGTGCAGACGGCCTGAGGCCGGCGCGCAAGCCTCACCTTCTCGTCATTCCCGAGCGCCGGACCGGTGGCCGGACGCTCCCCCAACGGGCGACGCACAAGCGTCGCTCGCCGCGCCTGAGCGGATTTCGCGCGCTGCAGTTATGCTAGTGACCCCCGGGCAAGCCGCCCTTCACCGCAAGGACACACCAGGCATGACGAAGCAAAAACCCGCACCGACAGCCGTGCCCATTCACGAACTCATCGCCGGCCGCTGGAGCCCGCGTGCCTATTCGAGCGAGCCGGTGAGCCGCGAGGCGCTGCACACGGTGATCGAGGCGGCGCGCTGGGCGCCCTCGGGCTACAACCTGCAGCCGTGGCGTTTTCTCGTGTTCGATCGCACTGCCGACGAAGCCGCGTTCAAGCGCGCGTTCGCGACGCTCGTGCCGTTCAATCAGCAGTGGAACGCGCCGGCGCCGGTGCTGATCGCGGTGATGGCGCACACGCTCAACGCGAAGGGCGAAGTCAACCGCACGGCGCAGTACGATGCGGGTGCGGCGGCACTGTCGCTCGTGCTCCAGGCACACGCGCTGGGTCTTGCCGCGCACCAGATGAGCGGATTCGATGTCCACGCGTTTCGCACCGAGTTCGCGCTGCCGAACGAGGTGGAACCGCTCTCGATCATCTCGATTGGCCACTACGGCGACGCCGAAAAGCTCGAGCCGGTGCTGCGCGAGCGGGAAAAGGCGCAACGCACGCGTTCGGCAGTGGGCGAGGTCGTCTACGAGAACACCTGGAAGCATCCGTTCAAGGTCTGATTCGAGGAGCGGCTCGCAGCCAGCCATCAGGTAGGGCGGGCCTCTCCCGATCGAAACGCGCGGCATGGCCCGCGCGTTTTTCTTGCGGGGCCGCATCAGGGCCTCGTGGTTGCCCCGCGCCGCGCTTTCGTGATAAAAAGCCGGTCCCCCCCGACCTTTCCTCTCTCGCGCGCGCATTCGTTGCGGCGCGCTCTTGCCATGACCAGCTT
Organism: Paraburkholderia sp.; assembly: GCF_035501035.1. GTDB lineage: Bacteria > Pseudomonadota > Gammaproteobacteria > Burkholderiales > Burkholderiaceae > Paraburkholderia. Next base: position 8,977 of record NZ_DATJWR010000273.1, on the reverse strand, counting down.
CTGCGCGATTGACTTCGGAACCTCCAATTCGGCGGTGGCGCTGCCCGCGGCGGCCGGCGACACCATGCGCCTCGCGCCGGTGGAAGGCGAGCACACCACCCTGCCGACGGCGGTCTTCTTCAACGCTGACGAACACACGCGCGAGTACGGGCGCGCTGCGCTCGCGTCCTATATCGACGGCTACGACGGCCGGTTGATGCGCTCGATGAAGAGCATCCTCGGCTCGCCGCTCGCGGAGAGCACGACCGACCTCGGCGACGGCAGCGCGATCCGCTATACCGAGATCATCTCGATCTTTCTCGAGCATCTGAAACGCAGCGCCGAACGCTGCGCGGGCGCGCCGATCACGCGCGCGGTGCTGGGCCGCCCTGTTTTCTTTGTCGACGAAGATCCCCGCGCCGACCAGCTCGCGCAGGACCAGCTCGAAGCCGCGGCGCGCGGCGTGGGCTTTGACGAGATCGAATTCCAGTACGAGCCGATCGCGGCGGCGTTCGACTACGAGTCGCGACTCGCCGAGGAAGGGCTCGTGCTCGTGGCCGACATCGGCGGCGGCACGTCCGACTTCTCGCTCGTGCGTGTGGGACCGCAGCGCATGGCGCGGCTCGAGCGCAAGGACGACGTGCTCGCGCACCACGGCGTGCATGTCGCGGGCACCGATTTCGACCGCCGCGTCGAGCTCGCGACCATCCTGCGCGAACTCGGCTACCAGTCGCTCGACCCCGAAGGCCGCGAGGTACCGAACCGTATCTATTTCGATCTGGCGACCTGGCACCTCATCAACACGATTTACACGCCCAAGCGCGCGGCCGAGCTGAAGCTGATGCGCCACCTCTACCGCGATACGTGCCACCACGACCGGTTGATACGCGTGGTCGAGCAGCGTCTGGGGCATGCGCTGACGGCTCGCGCGGAGGAGGCGAAGATCGGCGTTTCGGCGGGAGGGGAGACGATGATCGACCTCGAGGCAGTCGAGACGGATCTGCGCCTTGCGTTCGGCGACGCGCAGCTCGTCGAGGCGGGCCGCGAAGAGACGCGCCGCATCGTGCAGGCCGCGCGCGATACGGTGCAGGCGGCGGGTATCGCGCCCGGGCAGGTGAGCGCACTCTATTTCACGGGCGGCTCGACGGGCCTCGTTTTTCTCACGCAGGCGCTGGCAGAGGCGTTTCCCGCGGCCCAGGCGGTGTTCGGCGACCGCCTCGCGAGCGTGGCGACGGGCCTTGGCATTCACGCGCAGCGCGTGTTCGGCTGAGCGCTCGTTGCGCAGGGAATAACGTCATACAAACCGGTCAGGCAACGAAAAACCCCACCTTCTGGAAGAAGCGTGGGGTTTTTCGGTAGGCCTGCCAGTCAGGACCCGAAGCCCGGATCCTGAAAGTCAAAGCGCATCAGCGCACAGTACTTAGACCGGCTTGATGTTGGCGGCTTGCTTGCCCTTCGGGCCCGTGCGGACTTCGAATTGAACCTTCTGGTTCTCTTGCAGCGTCTTGAAGCCGTCAACCTTGATTTCCGAGAAGTGCGCGAACAGATCTTCGCCGCCGCCGTCCGGGGTGATAAAGCCAAAGCCCTTTGCGTCATTGAACCACTTGACGGTACCGGTTTCCATATTACTTTCCTAACCTAAAAATGAATGAAGGCCGAAGCCAGAGAGGTGCATGAAAATCAAGGAAGGGGTATGGGACCAGCCGGAGTACCGTTGATGGGCGAACTACGAAAGACCAATTCACACTCGCCGCTTGAAATCCTGCCCGAACTTTATACGGCTAATTGCGAAGAAGGTCAACTGGCTGCCGGGGAATCTTCATTTTTTTTGCTTCAGGGTCAAAACGAAAGCTTACAAACCTTGAAAAACTAATGATTTTTTTGTATGAGGGCCTGTATTTTTGGCGCCCTTCGATGGTGCAACCGGTTAAACTACGCGCCGCGCGCAAGTTGCGCCTGCAGGTGCAATCTTGTCGCGTAGAGGTGCGACTGTCACGAGAAACCCGCCCGCACAACAGACGGGATATCGTGGCGTCGAGCTACTCTCGATACAGGAGAAGACGTGAAAAGTTCTATTCAACGGAACATCGGCCCGTTCGCGCTGATGTTCACCGGCCTCGGTTCGATCATCGGCTCGGGCTGGCTGTTCGGCGCGTGGAAAGCGGCGAAAATTGCAGGTCCGGCGGCGATCACCGCGTGGATCATCGGCGCCGTGGTCATTCTGGCCATTGCGCTCACCTACGCCGAACTCGGTGCGATGTTCCCCGAGTCGGGCGGCATGGTTCGCTACGCCCGCTACTCGCATGGCGCACTGGTGGGCTTCATCAGTGCGTGGGCAAACTGGATCGCCATCGTCTCGGTGATCCCGATCGAAGCCGAAGCCTCGATCCAGTACATGAGCACCTGGCCCTATGCCTGGGCGCACGCGCTCTTCGTCGACGGATCGTTGACGCACTCAGGGCTCGGGCTCTCGGCGGTGCTCGTGATCATCTACTTCATGCTCAACTATTGGGGTGTGGCACTCTTCGCACGCGCCAACAGCGCCATCACGATCTTCAAGTTCATCATTCCCGGCCTGACGATCTTCGGCCTGATGAGCACGGGCTTTCACCACGAGAACTTCGGCAACGCGAGCAACTTCGCGCCCTACGGCTGGTCGGCCGTGTTCACGGCGGTCGCAACGAGCGGCATCGTGTTCGCGTTCAACGGCTTCCAGAGCCCGATCAACCTGGCCGGTGAAGCGCGCAATCCGTCGTTCAGCGTGCCGTTCGCCGTTATCGGCTCGATTCTCTGCGCGCTCGTGATCTACGTGCTGCTGCAGATCGCCTATATCGGTGCGGTCAATCCGACCGACGTCGCGCACGGCTGGAACACGTTCAACTTCAAGTCGCCGTTCGCCGAGCTGGCGATCGCGCTGAACCTGAACTGGCTCGCCATCCTGTTGTACGTCGACGCGTTCGTGAGCCCGAGCGGCACCGGCACGACCTACATGGCGACGACCTCGCGCATGATCTACGCGATGGAGCGCAACAACACGATGCCGAAGATGTTCGGCGACGTGCACCCGTTCTATGGCGTGCCGCGCAACGCGATGTGGTTCAACCTGCTCGTCTCGTTCATCTTCATGTTCTTCTTCCGCGGCTGGAGCTCGCTTGCGGCGGTGATCTCGGTCGCGACGGTCATTTCGTACCTGACCGGCCCGATCAGCCTGATGGCGCTCAAGCGCGCCGCCTCGGACATCGAGCGTCCGCTGCGCGTGCCGTTCATGAAAGTGATCGCGCCGTTCGCGTTCGTCTGCGCGTCGATGATCCTGTACTGGGCGAAGTGGCCGCTGACCGGCGAGATCATCCTGCTGATGATCGTGGCGCTGCCGGTGTACTTCTACTTCCAGGGCAAGCAAGGCTGGGCCGGCTGGGGCCAGGACCTGAAGGCCGCGTGGTGGCTGTGCGCGTACCTGCCGATCATGGCGCTCCTCTCGCTCGTCGGCAGCAAGCAGTTCGGCGGCTTCAACCTGATCCCCTATGGCTGGGACATGCTGGTCGTCGCGCTGTTCTCGCTCGTGTTCTACTACTGGGGCGTGAATTCGGGTTACCGCTCGCCGTACCTGAAGGAGCGTGACGAGCACGACGAAGTGCTCGAAGGCATCGGCGCGCACTGAGCGTCTGCATCAAGCGTCAGTCGTCCGACGCGCCGCCTGAACGCGGCGCGCTCGGCTCGAGAAAGAAAAAGCCCGCCTGAAGCGATTCAGGCGGGTTTTTTTGCGTACGTAGCCGGCGCGGCGCTGCTTATTGCACTGCGCTGCCGAAAACGTAATTCGTCATCGCGAGCGCGCGCTGGTAGGTACCGAGCGATTGCACGCCGAGCGTGTAGTCGTCGTCGGCCGCGCCGAGCGCCGCGAACACGGGCAGCAGATGCTCGTCGGTGGGATGCATGAGCGCCGCGTGCGGCGCGCGCTGGCGGTAGTCGAGCAGTGCGTCGATGTCGCGTGCCGCGAGGTGGATCTCGAACCACTCCGTGAACTCCGCCACGCGCGGATCGGCGTCTTCCGGGCGCGCCGAGAAGTCCGCCGCGCGCAGGTTGTGAGTGATCTGGCCCGAACCGATCACCATCACGCCTTCGTCGCGCAACGCGCGCAGCGCGCGGCCAAGCGCGAAGTGGTGGGCGGCGTTGGCGCGCGGCTGGATCGAAAGCTGGGCGACGGGCACGTCGGCATCGGGGAACATCAGCAGCATCGGCACCCATGCGCCGTGGTCGAGGCCGTGCGCTTCCTCATCGACAGGCACGCCCTGATCGCGCAGCAGCGCCGCGGCGCGCTGGGCCATTTCCGGTGCGCCGGGCGCCGGGTACTGGATCTCGTAAAGCGCGCGCGGGAAGCCGTAGAAGTCGTGGATGGTTTCCGGCTGCTTGGCGGTGCTCACCACCGGCCGCATCGTGCCCCAATGCGCGGAGAGCATCAGCACCGATTGCGGACGCGGCAGATGCTGCGCGAGCGCGGTAAAGCCGCCTGAGGGCAGCGAGGGGTCGATAGGCAGCGTGGGCGCGCCATGCGACAGGAAAAGGGTGGGGGTGCGGGGGGGCATGATCGTGGTCAGCCCGCGTGGGGACGCGGCCGAAAGGTTCGTATTGCGATCAATATAAGAGCCTACCGCCGTGAATTAAACGGGGCGAAAGGGAATTCATTGTGTCGCCTGCATTGATAATCGGCGAATCGAAGGAGGGCGGGAAAGGTCGGGCGGCGCTTTCGGCAGCGCTTATTCGTCGGCGCCGCCGCGCAGCCCCGGCCAGGCTGGCGAAAGCGCGGGCCCGAGCGCGAACAGGTCGAGTACGCGCGCGACGGTCTGATCGATCATCTCGTCGATCGAGGCCGGCTGGTTATAGAACGCCGGCAGCGGCGGAAAGATCACGCCGCCCATTTCGGTCACGGCCGTCATGTTGCGCAGATGCGCGAGGTTGAACGGCGTCTCGCGCACGAGCAGCACGAGGCGGCGACGCTCCTTGAGCGTGACGTCGGCCGCGCGCGCGATCAGGTTGTCGGAGAGGCCGTGCGCGACGCTCGCGAGCGTTTTCATCGAGCAGGGAGCGACGATCATGCCGTCGGTCGCGAAGGAGCCCGAGGCGATGGTCGCGCCGACGTCGCGCACCGAATGGACGACATCGGCGCGCGCATGCAGATCGTCCTTCGTGAGCTGCAACTCGTGCTGGATATTGAGCCAGCCTGCCGCCGAAACCAGCAGATGCGTCTCGACTCCGCCCAGCCGCCGCAGCATGTCGAGCATGCGCACGCCGTAGATCGCACCCGTGGCCCCCGTGATCGCGACGATCAGCCGGCGCTGCGCGGGCTGGGCGATGGCGGACGATGCTGGGGAGGCGGTGTTCACGGAGGCGGGCAGGTGGGAATCGAAGCGAAGGAAAGCGAGGCGCGTGTCGCCTCATGAAAAGCGCGGCGCCGGTACGGCGGCCGCGTTCGGGGGCAGGCGCCACTGCACACGCAGCGGCATGCGCACGCCGCCCCGTAGCCCCGGCAATTACGCCGCGGCGAAGAGTTGCTGCAGCTCGCCGTTCTGGTACATCTCCATCATGATGTCCGAGCCGCCGACGAACTCGCCCTTCACATAAAGCTGCGGGATGGTCGGCCAGTTCGAGAATTCCTTGATGCCCTGGCGGATCGCGTCGTCCTCGAGCACGTTGACGGTCTTGAACTGATCGACGCCACAGGCTTTCAGGATTTGCACCGCGCGACCGGAGAAGCCGCACATCGGGAACTGCGCGTTGCCCTTCATGAAGAGGACGACGGCGTTTTCGTCGACGATCTGCTTGATGCGTTGTTGGGTGTCCATGACTGACCTTGCAATTGGATTGATGCTGAAAACGTTGGAATGCAGGATTGAAATGATAGCGGATTTCGCCCAGGTGAGCCGGGCGCGGCCGGAGCCGCGCTCAGCCGGCCGGCAACGGCAGGCGGCCGCCGCTGATGCGTTCGATGCCGGCCAGATCCCGCTCGGAGCGCACGTGCGCAAAGCCGCGCGCGGCGAGCAGCGCGCGCACCGCCGCCGCCTGATCGTAGCCGTGCTCCATCCAGAGCACGCCGCCCGGCGCGAGCCGCGCGGGCGCGCCGGCCACGATCGCCCGCAGGGCGGTGAGGCCGTCGGCTCCGTCGGTGAGCGCGCCGCGCGGTTCGAAGCGCAGGTCGCCTTGTTCGAGATGCGGGTCGCCGCTCGCGATATACGGCGGATTGCTCACGATCGCCTCGAAGCGCAGCGCGGGATCGAGCGTGTCGTACCAGCTGCCCGCGACGAAGGTGAGCGCGCCGCCTGGGCGCCGCGCGTCGAGCAGCTTCGCGGCATTGCGCGCGGCGACTTCGAGCGCCGCCGAAGAGCGATCGACGGCCCACACGCGCGCATCGGGCCGTGCCGAGGCGAGCGCCACCGCAATCGCACCGCTGCCGGTGCCGAGATCGAGCACACGCGGTTGCGCGATGCCTTCGAGTGCGGCAAGCGCCGTTTCCACGAGCAGCTCGGTTTCGGGCCGCGGAATCAGCACGTTGGGCGTCACGTCGAAGTCGAGACCGTAGAACTCGCGCGCGCCCACGAGCTGCGCGATCGGCTCGCCTTGCACCCGGCGCGCTTCGAGCGTGCGGTAGGCGTCCACGCGGGCGGCGTCGATCGGCTCGTCGCCGCGCGTGATGAGCTCGGTGCGGCGCCAGCCCAGCACGTGCATGAGCAGCACGCGCGCTTCGAGCGCGGGCAGCGGCGAGGCGCGCAGCAGGGCGTCGGCGGTGTGGACGGGCAGGCTCACGGTAGCGGGCGACTCAATCCGCGTCGCCGAGCGAAGCGAGCTGCTCGGCCTGATGCTCGGAGACGAGCGCGCCGATCAGTTCGTCGAGGTCGCCGTCCATGATCGCTTCGAGGCGATAGAGCGTGAGGTTGATGCGGTGATCGGTGAGCCGCCCCTGCGGGAAGTTGTAGGTGCGGATGCGCTCCGAGCGGTCGCCCGAGCCCACGAGGCTCTTGCGCGTGGCCGCTTCCTTCGCGTGCTGCTCCTGATACTGCTTGTCCTTGATGCGCGCGGCGAGCACCTTGAGCGCGCGATCCTTGTTCTTGTGCTGCGAACGGTCGTCCTGGCATTCCACGACGATGCCGGTCGGGAGGTGCGTGACGCGCACCGCCGAATCGGTCTTGTTGATGTGCTGGCCGCCCGCGCCCGAGGCGCGGAACGTGTCGATGCGCAGGTCGGCGGGGTTGATCTCGACTTCGCCGATCTCGTCCGCTTCGGGCATGACGGCGACCGTGCACGCCGACGTATGGATGCGGCCCTGCGTTTCCGTGGCCGGCACGCGCTGCACGCGGTGGCCGCCCGACTCGAACTTGAGCTTCGAGTACGCCGCCTCGCCCGCGATTCGCACGATCACTTCCTTGTAGCCGCCCAGATCCGACTCGCTCGCCGACATCATCTCCACCTGCCAGCGGTTGCGCTCGGCGTAGCGCAGGTACATGCGAAGCAGGTCGCCTGCGAACAGCGCCGACTCGTCGCCGCCGGTGCCCGCGCGAATTTCGAGGAACACGTTGCGCTCGTCGTTGGGGTCCTTCGGCAGCAGCATCTTCTGCAATTCGGTCTGCAACTGCGCCATGCGTTCACGTGCCGCCTTCACTTCCTCTTCGGCGAAGTCACGCATCGACGCATCGGCGAGCAGATCCTTCGCCGCGATCTCGTCGTCTTTGGCCTGGCGCCACTGCGCATAGTGCTCGACCACCGGCCCCAGCTCGGCATGCTCGCGCGTGAGCTTGCGGTACTGGTCGCGGTTCGAGGTCACGTCGGGACGGCTCAACAGGTCGTTCAGCTCGGCCAGGCGCGTAGTCAGCTGGTCGAGCTTCGTTTGCATGCTCGTTTTCATCGGGCGGTGCGGAGCGGGCTCCGGAAAGAACTGCGAGAGAGAAGAGGCGGGCGTGCGGCCCGGTCATGCGGGGCGCGCATGGCGCGCGCCTGACCGCTAGCGTCGCTAACGGTCGGAAGAGCCGGAGGAGTCGGAAGCGACGGTGGTGGAGCGGGGCGATGCGGCGTCCGTGCTGGCGGCCTGCGCGGCGTCGCCGGCTTTGGCCGGCTGGCCGTGCCGGTAGAAGCCGCCCATCAGCTCGATGAGCGAGTCGCGTTGCTCGCCGCTCGACGTATTGAGCGCGTGCGTCGGGCCGTGGATCAGCTTGTTCGTGAGCGCCTGCGAAAGCGCTTCGAGCACCGCGGACGGATCGTCGCCGCGCGCGAGCATCTTGCGGGCGCGCTCGAGTTCGGCGCGGCGCAGCGCGTCGGCCTGGGTGTGCATATGGCGAATGACCGGCACGATGCTGCGCGAGTCGAGCCACTGCATGAAGTTCGCCACGCGCGATTCGATGATCGTTTCGGCCTGTGCCACGGCAGCCTGGCGCGAGGCGTTGCCTTCGCGCACGATCGTGCCGAGATCGTCGACGGTGTAGAGAAACACGTCTTCGAGCTGGCCGACTTCGGCCTCGATGTCGCGCGGCACCGCGAGATCGACCATGAAAATGGGGCGGTGACGGCGCGCCTTCACCGCGCGCTCGACCGCGCCAAGCCCGATGATGGGCAGCGTGGACGCCGTGCACGAGACGATGATGTCGAACTCGTGCATGCGCGCGGGCAGCTCCGAGAGCGGGATGGCGCGGCCGCCGAAACGCTCGGCGACATAGCGCCCGCGCTCGGCGGTGCGGTTGGCCACGACGAGTTCGCGCGGCTGCTGTGCGGCGAAGTGCGCGGCGCACAGCTCGATCATCTCGCCCGCACCGATGAACAGCACGCGCTGGTTGGCGATCTTGTCGAAGATGCGCTGCGCGAGGCGCACGGCGGCGGCGGCCATCGAAACCGACTGCGCGCCGATCTCGGTCGTGCCGCGCACTTCCTTCGCCACGGCGAAGGTGCGCTGGAACAGCTGGTTCAGATAGGTGCCGAGTGCGCCCGCTTCCGTCGCGGTGCGCACGGCGGTCTTCATCTG
>NZ_DATJWR010000272.1:0-6072 GCF_035501035.1 Paraburkholderia sp. | reverse complement strand
AAGCCGGCCATCACCCGCCAGATCGAAAAACTCGGCCATGAAATGACCGTCCTCGATCCTGCCCGGGCCGTCGCCGTTCTATAAAAAATACCCCAGGAATACCAGATGGACGATGATTCCACGCTGCGCTATTACGAATCTGAGATGCGCTACCTGACCGAAGCCGGTCGGGAGTTCGCGAAAGCCAATCCGGACCGCGCACGGATGCTCAATCTCGATCGGGTGGGCGAACGCGACCCCTACGTCGAACGGCTGTTCGAAGGCTTCGCCTTCCTGATCGGGCGCCTGCGCCAGAAACTCGATGACGAACTGCCGGAGATTACCGATGCCCTGGTGAGCCTGCTCTGGCCACACTATCTGCGCACGCTCCCCTCGCTCTCCATCCTTGAGCTCGTCCCCGACTTCGGCACGCTGCAGAAGCGCGAGACGATTCCGGCAGATATCGAGGTACGCTCTGATCCGATTGGCCCGGAAGGCACCCGATGCACCTACCGCACTACGTGGCCAGTGGATCTGCTGCCGCTGCAACTGAAGTCGGCCAGTGCCGGCTGTTGACGGCGGCGTAAATCCGCGCTTTTTGGGCGGCGCAGGTCAGAGTGATTCTCTCAAGTACAAAGGGGCCTACGAGGCCCCTTCGTGTTGATGCTGTGGTTGCTCGCTTTAGAACGGTGGATCGCGTTTGCGAGCACGCGCGCTCTCTGGAGTGGATCGCTGCTCGCGCAGCAGTTCGTGGAGCTGAGCGCCGTAGAAGTCGGTCACGACGGCGAGCAGATCTTCGAGCAGTTCGAACACGGCGAGCGCCTGCTCGGGCGTCCAGTCGTCCGGCACGACGAATAGCAAGCCGCGCCGGCGCCCGGATGGCAGCAATGGGCGGCTCATCACACCATTTCCTTCTTCGTAGCAGGCTTGCGCGTCTTGCGCTGCCGGGCACGTGCCTCGTTGCGCTCACGGGCTTCCTTGAGGCGGTACGATTCGCCCTCGATCGAGATCACCTCGGCGCGATGCACAAGGCGGTCGACCAGCGAGACGACACAGGCCGCGTTGGGGAACACTTCCGACCATTCCGCGAACGGCTTATTGGTTGTGACGATGGTCGAACGGGCCTCATACCGCCGGCTGATGAGCTCGAACAGGAGGTCAGCGTGGCGATTCGAGTACGACAGGTAGCCGACCTCGTCGATCAGCAGTATGTCCGGTGTTGCGTAGTGGCGCAGACGCCGGCGCAGCGCCGAATCACTGTCGAGTGCCGCGAGCTCACCAAGCATCTCGCTGGCCGACTTGAACAGCACCGTGTGCCCCTGGATGAGCGCGTGGTGCGCCACATTCTGTGCGAGCGTCGACTTTCCTACGCCGTTCGGGCCGATGAACACGACGTTAGTCGCGTCGGCGAGGAATGTCAGCGACATCAGGTCCTCGACCGCCGCACGATCGATTCTCGCGGGCCAGTTCCAGTCGAAGTCGGCCATCGCCTTGAACTTCCCCAGTTTCGCTGCCCGGATGCGCCGCTGCAGCGAACGGTGCGCGCGCTCGTCCTCTTCCCATTGCAGCAGCGGCGCGAGCCATGTGGCTCCATCGATTTCGGTCCAGTGCTCGACGAGGCCATTCAGACGCAGCGCCTTCGCGCGCAGACGCAGGACTTCAGTGTTGATCGTGGTCGACGTCATCGCCTTCCTCCGTTCTCAGTTGATCGTAGGTGTCGAGCCGGTGGGGCTGCACGGGCGCATCCTTCCGTCGCACATGCTCCGGCAGATTCATGGCGACGGGTGGTGGTGCCCCTCGCGCCACGCGGCGGCGTTCCAGTGCGGCCCGCACCGTGTTCGTATGCGCCGATCCCGCGCGCAAGGCGTCCTCGACGGCCGCCTGCAGTTCGACAGCACCGTAGCGATCAAGCAGGCGAAGCAGTGAGGTCGTGAGCCCGCCGATATTCGCGCCGCGCTCGGCCGCACGCATCAGCAGGATCTGGCAGGAGGGCACGGTGCGCGTCAGGCTGTTGATGCCGCGGTGTTGACGCGCTTCCCGTTTGAACTGCTCCAGCGTCTTCAGGTGCTGCGGGTCTTCGATCTGCTCCGCCCGGTCGTAGCTGCGCCGGTGGCTGGCGATCATTTCGGCACCGTCGAACACGCGAACCTGGTTGAGGTCCGCACGAACGCTCAGCGTTCGGCGCACGTGCGTGTGGGGTATCGTGTAGTCGTTAAGGTCGAACCTCACGTAGGGCGTTTTGCCGACTTTCACGGCCATGTGCTCTTCGACCGGGAACGGGTTATCGGGCAGGGGCAACAACAACGGCTGCTCACGGGCAAACGTCTCACGCACGGTCATCGCGCGATCCTCGGGGCACGGGCGGTCGGCCGCCTGCGTTCTGCACCATTGCTCGGCCTGCGCATTCAGGTCGTCGAGGTCAGCAAACTTTCGCGCGGCGAAGAAGGCTTCGCGAACATGGCGAATCGCACGCTCCACGCGCCCTTTTTCATTGCCCCGTGCGATGGCAACTGGTCGGGGCTCGAAGTGGTAATGGCCGGCAAACGCGAGCAGCGTCGGATGGAAGCGGATCGCATCGCCGACGCGCTCGAGTACCGCCGACTTCAGGTTGTCGTAGAGCAGAACCCTTGGCAGTCCACACCATGTGTTGAAGGCGCCGATGTGCCCGCGCAGGAAGTTCTCCATGCGGGCGTCAAGGAAGAAGCGCAGGTAGATGTCGCGCGAGTATGAGAGCACCATCACGAAGGCCATCAATGGCCGGCGCGCGCGGCCGATTTCGATATATCCGAAGTGGCCCCAGTCAACCTGGGCCTGCTCGCCAGGCAAGGTGCGCAGCCGCAGGAAGGCCTCGGCAGGCTTGCGTGGGCGATGCAGCGCGAGCATGTGCCGGAAGTGATCCCGCGCTCCCTTGTAGCCACGCTCACGCACCATCACGTACAGGCGGCTGCCTGTGAGCGTTGGATACTTCTCCAGCGTCTGCCGGATGAACGGCAGGTAAGGCTCGATCATGGAAGGCTTCGGCGTCGGGCCGTATCGCGGTAGACCGGCGCTGGCGAGCACACGCTGTACCGTCTCGCGGTGCACGTGCAACTGCTTCGCGATGGTGCCGCAGGGCCACTTCTCGACGTGGTAGAGGCGCAGTATCTGCGTCTCGAGCTCAACCGGAATCGTCATCGCGGTCTCCGCAATCAGAACGACGGCCGAAGGCAACGCCTTCGGGGCGAACATGACGGGGACCACGACGGCGCACGAAGCCGGTTCGTACCAGAGGCGAGAGCAAGGTGCCGCAGAAACGGCAGTTCAACTGAGGCGGCGCCGCCGGGCGAACGGCGGCGTTGGCGAGTGCAACGGCGTCGTCGCGGTCCGGTTGCAGTACACCATCGTCGGGGAAGTCTGGTGAACCGTGATGCGTCACAAATTGACGGCGGGCCCGATAGCGCCGTGCGCGTGCAGCATGCGCAAAGCGTCCGCGGCGGGAGAGCTGGTAGCGTTGTCCGGCTTCGCGAACGCTGTCGCGGCGTGCGTGGGCGGCGCAGTCGCAGCAGTATCGATTGCCGCGGTCACACTGGCGACAGATGAAGACCTGCGCCCGACAGCGGGCGCACAGGTACAGGCGGCCCGTAGGCGGCTGCATTGGCGGTTCCCCCTGGAACGCCAAAGAGAGGGGGCCAGTGAGATCGACGGGCCGTGCGAGCAGTGCGATACTGGCAGCTCACGTGGCTCTCCGGCCGGCCATCAGGCCAGCCAAATGGATACCCTGTGGAGGCGCGGTGCCGGACTGGACCTGGCAGTTGAGGCCGGCATCGCGCCTGTTGTTCTTCCTTGGCAAACGCCTTTCTACCACGTCGCTACCGCGACGCGATGCAGGGCGCGTCTCCAGTCGCCCTCCGGGCTCCCTACGCCGCGACCTGCATCGCCGTCATGCCACTCGCAGCACATTCGCTGCTTCCACTATCTGGATTGTTCGCTTCAGGCCGCGACGCCGCTATATGACGCCGCCCAAAAAGCGCGGAAACTGACCGCTATCGACACGCCCGACCAGACGTTCAAACAGATCGTCCTCTTCGGTGTCAAACGGCGTGCCGATGGCGTGGACAGTGCACTGGCGACACGCCTCGCCCGTATCACCGAAGGCGAGTTGCCACCGGAACTACCCGAGCACTGGACGGCAGCGCCGTATTGCATTCCTTCGACCGCCGGCGAGCACGCGTTCATGTCTACCCGGATCGATGCGCCGCAGCTTGAGCACGAACTGGAACGCCTGCAGGGCGCCACACTCTGGCCGCAGTTCGCCACGACGTTCGCTTCGAAGGCAGTCGTGCCGCGCCGGCCGCTGCGCGACCTGTCCGACTGGCATCTCGCCCTGGCGCTTGCGGCCGGCCAGATCACCGGTGTGGTGACCGGCACCGACGGCACGCGCCTGCTGATCCGCGGCGACACCATCAAGCAGAAGGAACAGGAGGTCCAGGTCGAGGAAACCGACAAGGGCGACATCCGGACCACGATCCTGATGCGCGACCGGTTCGTTCCAACGATCGCTGGCATCGACTTCACACCCGGCCCGAATCTTGGCCGCATCGTCACGATCCGCTAGACCGGATCCCTTCTTCAACCCCGCGGGGCCTTGCCCCGCAGGGGCGGGTTCCGTGATGACAGGACATGCACCATGACTGACACACCGCTTACCGCGCAACCGCTTCCCGCCTTCATGGTGGGCTACAGCCTCGATCGCACACACCGGATTGTCGTCGGCATCCGGGCGGCGAACTCCGGCGCTGCGTGTGCGATAGCACATGCGGCATACAAGGCCGGTACGCTCTGGGACGATACGCCCGACAGACCGCTGCTCTACGACGACGATGAAGAGATCGACGGGCAAAGCGTGCAGTTCGATGCCACGCCGGTCGACACCTGGCCGCCCGCCCATCAATCGGTCGCCGCCTCGAAGCTGCGGAGCGCTGCTCCATGCCTCCTCGCACTGGTCCGCCTTGTCGACAGCCGGCTGCCTCTCGCAACGTCGATCAGGACGTGGCATCCCGATGCCCTGCTGACGATGACCCTCACGGTTGGCCAGGCGCGTGAGCTTCGCGCGCTGCTGGAAACGCTGACAGCCTGCTGACCGGCCGGCGCTCATTTCAATCCCGCATCTCAATCTCTTATGCGCCCTGTCCAGGGCGCTTTCCCGGGGCGTCACGAGCGACGTTCGGGGAAAGCGGTTTCCGTGGTCCCGACTCACAGCATGCATACCCCGCTGGTCTGCCGGTAGCCGACCCGTCGTCGCCCGTTACGCGACACCTTCCGTTGTCCCCCGCAGCCTCTTTCCGGCGCCTTGGTCTGCGCGGCTGCGGCTTCCTTCAGGAAGCCCCGGAATTTCCCCTCAACCCGTCCGGGCCAGCACCCGGCAGGTGCTCCGGACATTCATGCTGGAGCAACCCATGCTGTATCCCGTCAAGGAACTGCAGGACATCTTCGTCGATGCCTGCGTGCGTGCCCCCGATGGCGAACTCGCCTTCATTTCCGCATTCGGCCGTGATGGCGCCGTCCAGCAACTCTACGCGTCGCTGCATCTGGGTATCCAGGAAGGCAGTGTCCGCCAGATCACCCTGCTCGATCCCGACACCGGTCAGACACTGGCCGCAGTTCCCGTCGGCGATCCACGGCGGCTCGACAAGTACAGCGGCCGCCTGCCGAAGGACAACCTGTTCGGCAATCTCGTTCACACATGGATCTATGACGAAGCGCTTCTCAATCCGTCGAAGGCCGCCGGCTCAGCGTGGCTGCTGATCGACCGCGAAACCCAGGCGCGCGACGTCGAGTCACTCGAATCCCGCACCTGGTCCCTGATCGAACAGCTCAGTCCGCTACCGCTACTGCCACACTGGCGTGCACTGGTCCTCGGCACACTCGGAGAACGGCTGGTCAACAGTCTTGACCAGACACCCCACGCGCCCATCGGGCGTATCCACGCATCCTGGATCGCACTTCCGGACTCGTTTACCGAAGCGATTTCCAGCTTCGTTCGCAACGGTTCGCTCGGGCTTGACTGACCCGCCCGGGCGTGATCCCGGCGGCCTTCCGGCCGATCTTTTTTTC
>NZ_DATJWR010000271.1:0-16781 GCF_035501035.1 Paraburkholderia sp. | reverse complement strand
TGTCGGCCTGCTTGAGCGACTCGAAGCCAAAGCGGCGATCGAGCCCCGGTGCGATGTCGAGTGCGACCTGCGCGGCTTCCGCGAGGAAGGTGCCGCTACCGCACATCGGGTCGTACAGCGGCGTGCCGGCGCTCCAGCCCGTGAGGCGCAGGATGCCGGCCGCGAGATTCTCGCGCAGCGGCGCCGCGCCCTTGTCCAGACGCCAGCCGCGCTTGAAGAGCGGCTCGCCCGAAGTGTCGAGATAGAGCGTGCACTCGTTCGCGGTGAGGAAGGCGAACACGCGCACGTCGGGATAGGCGGTATCGATGCTCGGGCGCGCGCCCGCCTTGTCGCGCATGCGGTCGCAGATCGCGTCTTTCACGCGCAGCGTCGCGAATTCGAGACTGCGCAGCGGCGACTTGATCGCGGTGATGTCGACGCGCAGCGTCTCGTTCGGCGTGAACCACTGGTCCCAGCGTTGCTCGCGCGCGAGCGCGTAGATGTCCTGCTCGCTACGATACGGGCGCTGGGCGATCTTCAGCAGCACGCGGCTCGCAATGCGTGAATGCAGGTTCGCGGCCATGCCGCCGGCCCAGTTGCCGCGAAAATGCACGCCGCCGGGCACTTCGGCGCCGACCTCGAGCGCGCCGGGCGGCAGGCGCCGCTCCGCGGTTTCGGCCAGTTCGGCGGCGAGTGCGGCTTCGAGGCCGCGCGGGCAGGGAGCAAAGAATTCGAAAGACATGAGGGAGGATGGGACGCTGCGGGGAAGGCGCTATTGTACGCGGGTTGCGGCGGCGCCCCGAACGTGCATGCGCGCGCGGTTCGCGTGGGCTCGCCCGTGGCCCTTTTCAGTGGCCGCCTTGCGCGTCCGCCGCCTGTCCTTTGCGCATCGGCCATACGAGATCGATCGGCCGGCGCACGATGCGCCGCCAGACCACGCGCATGAGCGGCCGCACCTCCTTGCGCGCGAGGTCGCGCGAGCGCAGCGCCATGTGCAGCGCGAGCCCGAAGCTCACGGCGACGTTGAGCACCGCCATGCTCACGACACCCGCCACGGCCCACCAGAGTTCGCCGGAGCGCAGCGTACCGGGGCCGAGTACGCCAAGCGCCACGCCGATCGAACCCGCGGAGAGCGTCACGTGCCGCACCTCATAGTGGAACGTGATCGCCGAGACCAGCGCGGGCACGATGCCAAGCATCATGCCGAGCGCGACGTTGCCCCATACGCCCGCCGCGTTCATGCGGCAAAAGCGGGCGAGCCGCGCCGCCCCCGCGACGCCGAGCGTCATCCGCAGGCGCCGGTTCCACGCGAGCGCGTCCTCCACGCGGTGCAGCACGAACCAGTTGTCGGCCCAGCCGGCGAACACGCTCGAGAGCCAGAGCAGCACGCCGGTGAGCGCGGCATAGAACGGCGTGGGCCCGGCGAGCGAGAACGATTGCAGCGTCGCGTGCGCCTTGGCGGGCGAGATCAGGTTCGCGTGAAAGAGCCAGCCGAACAGCAACTGCACGGCGAGACACGCCGGAAACACGAGCAGCACGTTGCCCAGCACCGCGGCCGCCTGGGTGCGCATGAGCGCCACCACCGTCGACGCGAAGCGCGCGCGGCCCGGCGGCTCGTTCGCGCCGTCGAGTTCGCGCGCGAGCGTAGGCGCTGTCATGGCGGGCTGCTTGGTCGCGAGCGAGAAGTGGCAAAAGTGCATGACGAGGAAGCTCAGCGCGTAGTTGAACCCCGCGAAAACGCCCTCGACCATCGACGGCAGATGCGCACCCGTAATGCCGAACTTCACATACACGGTCACCGCCGTCACGAGCCCGCCGCCCGCGGCCATGCGCAGCATCGTGAGGTATTCCGCGCGGTCGCGCGCGATGTAGTGCTCGCCCGTATCGGCGGAAAGCTCGACCACCTTGCGCGAGAGCAGCGCGAAATTGCTGTGCAGCAGGTGCGCGATGCTCTGGCTCTGCTGGTTCGCCCGGATGAGATCGGCGACGAGACGCGCCTGCAGGGACGCGTCGTCGGTGGCCATCCACGCGTCGAGCAGGCGCTCCGCGCGCACGATGCGCATGCGCATGCGCTCGACCTGGAACACCGTGTCCACGCGCACGCCGTTGCGGTAGAGGTGGGCGAAGACGTCGTCGGTGGCCTTGCGGCAGTCGTCGAGCAGGAGACGCAGCCAGGTCACCTCGGGCAAGAGGCGCGCGGCTTCGCCCGAGTCGCGCGCGTTCTCCACCGCGAGCATCGCGCGTGTGAGGCGATAGAACGGCAGGCGTTCGACGGCCACGTGCGCGTCGTCGCCCGAGAGGCGGCTGCGCACCGTCGGCGAGAGGCCCGTCGAGCTGATCTGGCAGGTGAGGTTGTGCAGCGCGGCCAGCAGGTCCAGCGAGATCTCGCCAGGCTGGGTGGCGGAGGGCGGCCGGGGCGTCGCCGCCGTGCCCGGTTCGGCGGCCAGCGCCTGCACGCGTACGAGCAGGTCGGGCGGCAGCGTGGCGATCCACTCGGGATCGTGCGGCGCGGGGAACATCAGCGTGACGAGCGCCGCGAGATCGCGCCGGTTCGGCGCGGGCGGAATCAGCTGCGCCTGCAGGCGGCCCACGAGCGCGCCGAGCAGGCCCGAATGCACCGGCATGCCGGCGTCGCACAGCAGCGAAATGCCGTCGCTCTCGCGCAGCAGCTTGCGCACCATCGCGCCGACATTGGCCTTCCAGACGGGGTTGCGATCGAGCACATGCAGCAGGTAGCGCACGCGCGCATGCTCGGGGGGCGCGGGGGCGTTGGTGTCGGTTTCGGCTGCGGTGGCGGCCGCGGTGGCTGCGGCTTGAGGCGTCGCAGCTGCGGCGCCATCGAGCCCGCCGCGCCGGTGGATCCAGTGCGCGAGCTCGATCAGCCAATCGCTGCGTTCGGCGTAGGGGGCGTCGGCGTCGGCTAGCGCGAGCAGCGCGTCGAGCTGATGCCCGGCGTTGCGCGACGCGCGCCATTTTTTCCAGAGCGTCTTGAGGGAGCGGAACATAAGGCGTGGGTCGGGACGGCTGTCCTGGCGCGGCTGTGCAGCTCAGCGCGGCCGGCCGCGCCAGGGGGAAACAGGCGGCTCAGCCGCCGGCGGGCTGCGGCGAGGGGGCTGGGGCTGCGACGGCGGGCGCCATCTGCGGGCACGCGATGCTCGCCGCCGGCTTCGCATTCGCGGCGGACTTCGTGCCGCTCGCCGACGTGCTCACGCACGGCGCGGCCGCAAGCGCTCTCACGCCGCTCGCGATCGACTGCGAAAGCGCCTCGATCGCGCGGCGATGGCCGGCCACGAGCGCATCGTAGCCGTCGCCTACAGGCTCGCTCAGCACGCTGCGGCAGGTCATGACCGTTTGCGTGTCGAGCGCGCGCACGCTCCACACGGCGTCGACGAGCGCATGGGAGCCCGGCCACGATTCGAAGCGCTGCACGTTCACGCTCACGCGGTACACGGGCGCGCCCGCGGGATGCGGCGAGCCGTACACGTCGATGGTGCCGAGCTGCTGCGTGAGGTCGCCCGAAAGCGCGCGGCGGATCTCGTCACCGGGCAGCGAAGCCCAGCGCTCCTGTTCGAGCACGCGCACCTGGGTGGCGTCGGTCTGCACGACGAGCTGCGCTTTCGCGACCTGCGGCGGCACGTCGACAGGCGCCAGCGCGATCAGCCACTGGGGGTTGCCCGCGCTCGGCGCGGCGGCGGTGCGCGTCGTGTCGTCGGTCGGGCTGAGCGTGTAGAAGCGGCTCGCGGGCGAGCTGCAGCCCGCGAGCGAGCCCGCCAGTGCGGCGGCCACGACCAGCGCGCCCAGCGCACTCAGCGCGCCGGGTGCGGACCATGCGGGGACTCGTCGGAACGTCATGGCTTGTCTCCTGATTTGCCGCGCAGCAGCGATTCCGGATGGCGCTCCAGATAGTCGGAGAGCGAGTTGAGCGACTGCAGCGTGCGCGTGAGTTCCTGCATTGCCTGGTGCACGTCGGACTGCAGCGGCGAGTCCTGCTGCAGCGTGGCCTGCGCGGCGCTGAAGGTCTTCTGCGCCTCGTCGAGCGTGCCGTGCAGCTGCGGCAGGAGCTGGTCGTTGACTTGCGCGAACAGCTGATTGGCGTTCTTGAGCGAATCGTTCAGGTTGTTGCCGATCTTGTCGAACGGAATCTGGTTGAGCTTCTTCGTGATGTCGGCCACTTGCTGCTGCAGCTCTTCGAGCGAGTTCGGCACCGTGGGCAGCTCGAGCGGATCGCGGTTGAAGTCGATCGTCGCCGGCCCCGCCTTCGGGAAGATGTCGAGCGCGATGTAGAGCTGTCCCGTAATCAGGTTGCCGGTGCGCAACTGGCCGCGCAGGCCGCGCTCGACGAGCCGCTTGAGCAGTTCCTGGCTTTCTGGCGTATGCGGAGCGGGCGCCTCGCCACGGATGCGGCGCGACAGGCGCAGCGGATAGAGATCCAGCATCACGGGCATCATGAAGTTGTGCTGTTTCGGGTCGTACTCGATGCCGATGTCGGTCACCTGGCCGAGCACGATGCCGCGGAAGTCGACCGTCGCGCCCACCGAAAGGCCGCGCAGCGACTGGTTGAAGTACATCACCACGCGTTGCGGCGCGCCGTCCGGCTCGCGCATCGCCTCGGTTTCGTCGGTGGCGAGCGTGAAGGTGGCGTTGTCCGGCGCCTGCGGGCCCATCGACTGGCCTGCCGGCGACTGGAACGCGAGGCCGCCCACCACGATCGTGGCGAGCGATTGCGTGTTGATCTTGATGCCGCTCGAATCGAGCTGCACGTTCACGCCGCTCGCGTGCCACCAGCGCGTGTTGGTGCCCACGTACTGATCGTAAGGCGCGCTCACGAACACCTGCACGGTGACGCCGGTGCCGTCCTTGTCGAGCGAGTAGCCCGTCACCTGGCCCACCTGGATGCGCCGGAAGAAGATGGGCGTGCCAATGTCGAGCGAGCCGAGCGTCGCGCTGTGCAGCGTGTAACGGTGGCCTTTCTCGTCGATGGTCACGGCGGGCGGCGCCTCTAGCCCGACGAAGTCGCTTTGCGACTCCTGCGAGCGGCCGGCGTCCGCGCCGATGTACGAACCGGAGAGCAGCGTGGTGAGGCCCGAGACGCCGCTCGCGCCCACGCGCGGGCGCACGACCCAGAAGCGGCTGTCCTTCACGGCGAATCGTTCGGCGTCCTTGGTGAGTTCGACCGTCACGATCACGTGGGAAAGGTTGGGCGAAAGCTTGATCGCCCGCACCGAGCCGATGTCGACGTCCTTGTACTTGACCTTGGTCTTGCCGGGCTCGAGCCCTTCGGCGCTCGAAAAGCTGATCGTGATGGTGGGGCCGCGCGTGGCGACCGATTTCACGACGAGCGCAACGCCGATCAGCGCCGCGACGAGCGGCACGATCCACACGAGCGAGGGCAGCCAGCGTTTGGGCTTGACGATCTCCGGCTCGGGAAGATCGGGAGGGAGCGGGCCACCGCCAGAGGGCGCTCCGCCAGAGGGCGGGGTTGGTCCTTTCGGGTTATTCATGAGGGCGATCCTGAGATTGTTGCGCAGGCTTGTGTTTGTCTTCGTCCACGGGATCCCAGATCAGTCGCGGGTCGAACTGCATCGAAGCGATCATCGTCAGGATCACGACCGAGCCGAACGCTATCGCGCCGGGCCCCGCCGTGATCACGGCAAGCGACTGGAAGCGTACCAGCGCGACGGTGAGCGTGACGACGAATACGTCCAGCATCGACCATCGCCCGATGAACTCGACGAGCCGGTAGAGCTTCGTGCGTTCGGTGGGGCGCCAGGTCGAGCGGCGCTGCGAGGTGAAGGCGAGCAGGGCGAGCACCGAGAGCTTGAGCATCGGCACGAGAATGCTCGCGATGAAGACGATCACCGCCAGCGGCCAGTCGCCCGAGGTCCAGAAGTAGACCACGCCGCTCATGATGGTGTCGTCCTCGTCGCCGACGAGCGAGGTCGTATGCATGACGGGCAGCAGGTTCGCGGGAATGTAGAGCAGCGCCGCGGCGATCAGGAGCGCCCACGTGCGCATGATGCTGTCGGGGTTGCGCTCGTGCAGCGGCGAGCCGCAGCGGTCGCAGTGCGGGTGCGCGCCCGTTCGAGGGCGCACGTGCGGCTGCACGTGCCCGCAGGCGTGGCAGGAGAGATAGCCGGTGTCGTTGGCGGTCTGATATTTCATCGGGGCGCCTTGGTGAGCGGGTCGCCGTGCGGCGGCACGGGGCCTTGCGCGCCGGCGGCGGGGTCGCGGATATCGGGCTCGGCCAGCGGGTGGGGCGATGCCGGCGGCGGGGAAGGCGGGAAGGGTGGCGAAGGCGCGCGCGGGCCACCCGCAACACCGGCCCGCCCGCTTGGGCCCGCGCCACCCTCGCGTGCCTCGCTTGCGGCGTCGCGCAGTGCGTCGGCGATGTCCCAGAGCGTGCGCGCATCGAAGGTGACGACCACGGTGAACATCAGCGTGAGCGCGCCGAAGGCGAAGAGCGCGGTTTCGGGAATCACGCGTGCGAGGCTCACCATCTTCACGATCGTGATGAGCACGCCAAGCATGAACACTTCGAGCATGCCCCAGGGCCGCACGAACTGGATTGCGCGCAGCACGCGGTTAAAGCCCGGCGGAATATAGCCGCGCCGCACCGGCAGCAGCACGTAGAGCAGCGCCACCAACTCCGTGAGCGGAAAGAGGATGGTTGCGCAGAACACCATCACGGCGACGATTTCCATGTCCTCGTGCCACAGCACAATGAGGGCGCCGAACAGGCTCGACTGCGTGGTGATGCCGTTCGCGTCGAGTTCGACGATCGGAAACGACTGGGCGATGATGAACGTGACGAGCGCCGCGACCGCCATGGCGCAGATGCGGTCGAGCTGGGACGCGGCGCTGCTGTAGAGCGTCGCGCCGCAGCGCGAGCAGCGCGCTGTCTGGCGGCCGAGCAGCCGCGGTTTTCGGTAGAGCGCGTCGCAATCGTGACACGCGATCAGTTTGTCCTGGGCCATGCGGGGAGATGACGCAAAACGACGTAGACGGGGACGTGCGGCGTCGGCGCGCATGTCATATGGGTACGGCCGGCGCCTCGCGCCATGTTACCAAACGCGCCGGACGGCGCAACCGAACGGGCCGGGCGGCCCCATTACGGGTGCCGCGCGCGAAGAACGGGCTGCGAGTGTGCCACGTTTGCGCCGTGCCCGTATGCGGGCGCGCAGGGTGGGGCACTATCTCCATATGTTTGCTGTCACGCAAATTGGACTATCTTTCGAACGTGGGAGCCGCAGGGACAGCGCAGCGAGGCCCGAGCGATTCGACGAAGCCAGACGACGAAGCCAATGCGAGGCGATCATGGGATTCCTGTCGGGGTGGGTCCGTTTCTATCGGTGGCGCGTGGCGCTCGGGGCTGCGGCGGTGTGGGCGGCGGGCGCCGCGGCGCTGCTCGCGGGCGGCGCCGCCCACGCGCAACTCGACGCCGCAAAGAGCACGCTCGTTGCCGTTTCGCGCCAGATGAGCGTCCCGGTGCAGGGCAGCTTCACGACGTTCAGCGCGCAGATCGATTTCGATCCGGCGAAGCCCACGGCCGGCAGCGCGCGGATCACGGTCGACATGAGCAGCTACGATCTCGGTGACGCGAGCTACAACGACTCGGTGCGCGGACCCGAATGGTTCGATGCGAAGGCTTTCCCGCAGGCCACCTTCGTCTCGAGCTCGATCACGCCGACCGGGCCAAACCAGTTCCGCGTGGACGGCAACCTCACGATCAAGGGACATACGCAGAGCGTGGCCGTGCCTGTCGTGCTCACGCAGCAGGGCGCGACGCAGACCTTCGACGGCACGTTGCCCATCCATCGGCTCGCCTTCGACATCGGCACCGGCGAGTGGAAGGACACTTCGACCGTTGCCGACGTAGTACTGATCAAGTTCCATCTCGTCGTCACGCACAAGTAGCGGGCAACGCGTGCGGCGCCGGGATTTCACATCAACCACGCAGTGACCAGAAAGGAGGTGCGCTTGAACAGCTTGAGCAAGTTCGTGGTGAGGGCGGCGGGGGCCGCAGCGCTGCTGCTCGCCGCTCAACTGGCGCACGCCGCCGACACCTATCAGCTCGATCCGAACCACACCTTTCCGAGCTTCGAGGCTGATCACCTCGGCGGCCTTTCCACGTGGCGCGGCAAGTTCACGAAGAGCAAGGGCACAGTCACGCTCGATCGCGCGGCGAAAACCGGCACCGTTGACGTGACGATCGATCCGGCCTCCGTGCAGACCGGCAATCCGCAGCTCGACAAGCATCTCCTCGGCGACGATTTTTTCGATGTCGCGAAGTATCCCACCGCCACCTACAAGGGCACGCAGATCATCTTCGAAGGCGACACGCCGAAGGAAGTCGTCGGCGACTTCACGCTGCGCGGCGTGACGCGCCCGCTCAAGCTGGAGATCGCATCGTTCAAGTGCATCCAGCACCCGGTGCTCAAGCGCGAGGTGTGCGGCGTGGAGGCGGAGGCCACGTTCAATCGCGACGACTACGGCATGGACAGCGGCAAGAAGTTCGGCTTCAGCATGAAGACCACGCTGCACATCCAGGCCGAAGGCATCAAGCAGTAGCGAAGGCTGCGAGCGCCTTGCAAAAGAAAAGAGCCGGTTCGCGAGAACCGGCTCTTTTGTTCGATTGCGTTCGATGGAACGGGAGCGCTTAAACCTGTGCGCCCGCGTTCGGATCGTTCGGGTCGTGCTTTTCCTTCTTTTCCTTCAAGAGGTCTTCGCGCTTCACGCCGAGCCACATGGCGAGCGCCGCGGCCACGAACACCGACGAGTAGATGCCGAACAGGATACCCACCGTCAGCGCCAGCGCGAAGTAGTGCAGCGTCGGGCCGCCGAAGAGGAACATCGAGAGCACCATCATTTGCGTACAGCCGTGCGTGATGATGGTTCGCGACATCGTGCTCGTGATCGCGTGGTTGATGACGTCGGTGACGCTCATCTTGCGCTCGCGCCGGAAGGTCTCGCGAATCCGGTCGAAGATGACCACGGACTCGTTCACCGAGTAGCCGAGCACCGCGAGCACCGCCGCGAGCACCGAAAGCGAGAACTCCCACTGGAAGAACGCGAAGAAGCCAAGAATGATCACGACGTCGTGCAGGTTCGCGATCACGCCGGCCACGGCGTATTTCCATTCGAAGCGGAACGACAGGTAGATGATGATGCCCGCCACCACGCAGGCGAGCGCGAGCAGGCCGTCGGTGGCGAGTTCCTTGCCGACCTGCGGGCCGACGAACTCCACGCGCTGCAACTGCACTTGCGGGTTGGCCGCCTTGAGCGTGGACATCACCTGGTCGCTCTGCTGCGCGGAGCTGAGGCCGGCCTTGATCGGCAGGCGGATCAGCACGTCGCGCGAGGTGCCGAAGTTCTGCACCTGGGCGTCGGCATAGCCCATCTTCGTGAGCGAGTCGCGCACGGGCTCGAGCGGCACGGCCTGCGGATACTGCACTTCGATCACGGTACCGCCCGTGAACTCGATCGACAGATGCAGGCCGCGGTGCACGAGGAAGAACACCGCCGCGATGAAGGTGATGAGCGAGATCGCGTTGAAGATCAACGCGTGCTTCATGAACGGGATGTCTTTGCGGATGCGGAAAAATTCCATGTTCTTGACTCCGTATCAGCGGGACGAGCCGGTGTTGTTGCCCGAGCCGCTGGTGCCACTCGTGCCACCGGTGTCGCCCGAGGCATTGCGGCGGCGCACGACCGGCTTGGCGCGCGCACCCTTGACGGCCTTCGCCGCTTCACCCTTCCTGGCGCTGGCCGTGCCGGTTACGGCGCGGCCCGTGTCGGTGAGCGCGTCGGCGCCTGCGAGCGCGGCGGCGCCGGCTTCAGGTTCCGGACGCCACACCTGGCCCACCGCGAGCGACTTGAGCTTCTTCTTGCCGCCGTACCAGAGATTCACGAGACCGCGCGAGAAGAACACGGCCGAGAACATCGAGGTGAGAATGCCGATGCAGTGCACGATCGCGAACCCGCGCACCGGGCCCGAGCCGAACGCGAGCAGCGCGAGACCGGCGATGAGCGTGGTCACGTTCGAGTCGAGAATCGTCGCCCAGGCGTGCGCGTAGCCGTTCTGGATCGCGAGCTGCGGCGGCGCGCCGTGACGCAGCTCTTCGCGCACGCGCTCGTTGATGAGCACGTTCGCGTCGATGGCCATACCGAGCGCAAGCGCGATAGCCGCGATGCCCGGCAGCGTGAGCGTGGCCTGCAGCATGGAGAGCACCGCCACGAGCAGCAGCAGGTTCACCGAAAGGCCGATCATCGAGATCACGCCGAACAGCATGTAGTACACGATCATGAACACGGCGATCGCGGCAAAGCCGTAGATCACCGAGTCGAAACCCTTGCGAATGTTGTCCGCGCCGAGGCTCGGGCCGACCGTGCGTTCCTCGATGATCTCCATCGGCGCCGCGAGCGAGCCGGCGCGCAGCAGCAGCGCGAGGTCGGCGGCGGCCTGCGGCGTGGGCTGGCCCGTGATCTGGAAGCGGTCACCGAGTTCCGACTGGATGGTCGCCACCGTCAGCACTTCGCCCTTGCCGCGCTCGAACAGCACCATCGCCATCGGCTTGCCGATGTTGTCGCGCGAGACGGCGCGCACCGCGCGGCCGCCCGCCGAATCGAGACGGATGTTGACCGACGGGCGCTGATGCTCGTCGAAGCCCGCCGAGGCGTCGATGATGCGGTCGCCGGTGAAGATCACCTGCTTGCGCAGCAGCACCGGCGCGGCGTTGCCTTGCGTGAAGAGCTCGTCGCCCGGCGGCACCGGCGCGTTCGGGTCCGGATGCAGGCCCATCGGGTCGGCGAGGCGCGCTTCGAGCGTGGCCGTGCGGCCGATGATGTCCTTCGCCTTGGCGGTGTCCTGCACGCCCGGCAGCTCGACCACGATGCGGTCGTTGCCCTGCTGCTGGATCACGGGCTCGGCCACGCCGAGTTCGTTCACGCGGTTGTGCAGCGTCTGGATATTCTGCTTGAGTGCCGCTTGCTGAACCGCCGTCTTCACGGCCGGCGTGAACGTGCCGACGAGCTGCACGCCGCCTTCAGGGTTGTTCTGCGTGGCCCATTGCAGCTCGGTCACGCCGCCCGTGCCCGCGAGCGCCTTGCGCGCCTGCTCGGCCACGTCCGCATCGGCGAAATTGACCACCACCGACTGGTCGACGCGATTCACGCCGCCGTCGCGGATGTTCTTCTCGCGCAGGAGCGTGCGCACGTCCGAAGCGTCGGAGTCGAGCTTCTTGTTGAGCGCGCCGTTCATGTCGACCTGCAGCAGGAAGTGCACGCCGCCGCGCAGGTCCAGACCGAGGTACATCGGCAGCGCGCGCAGCGACGTGAGCCAGTGCGGCGAAGCGCTCTGCAGGTTCAGCGCGACGATGTACTGCGGATCGCTCGGGTCGGCGTTCAGCGCCTTGCTGAGCGCATCTTTCAGGCGCAGCTGCGTGTCCGTGTCGGCGACGCGCACGCGGATGTTCGCGTTCGTCGACGAGTTGTCGAACGTGACGTCAGCCGCCGTGATGTTGTTCGCGGCCAGCGCGGCCTCGACCTGCGCAAGCGTGCCCGAGTCGAGCCTGACGGTGGCTTTGCCGCTCGACACCTGCACCGCGGGCGCTTCGCCGAAGAAATTGGGCAATGTGTACACGAAGCCGATGACGAGCGCCACCAGCATCACGACATATTTCCAGAGGGGATAACGGTTCATTGGCTGACCCAACGGGGGAGGGGAATGGCCTGTTCGATGCGCGCGCGTCCGGCTCAAGCCTCGTGACGTTCCTGCATTGACGTGCTTTGGTCAGTGGCGGCGAGGGTGGGCTGGACGCGCGAGGCCGTTCGTTCGGGGGCAACGGCCTTGAGAGTTCTGCGAGGCCTTTACAGCGACTTGATCGTGCCCTTGGGCAGGATGGTCGAGACCGACGACTTTTGCACGGTGATTTCCGTGCCGTCCGCGATTTCGACGCCGACATACGCTTCGCTGACCTTCGTCACCTTGCCGACGATGCCGCCGCTCGTGATCACTTCGTCGCCCTTGGCCATGGCCGCGAGCATGTTGCGATGTTCCTTCTGACGCTTCATCTGCGGACGGATCATGATGAAGTACAGCACGGCGAACATCAGAATGAGCGGCAGGAAGCTCATCAGGCTCGATTCGGCACTACCTGCTGCACTGCCTTGCGCGAAGGCATTGGAAATGAACGACACGTTGGTCTCTCCGTTTTTTACGATCACAAAAAGCGAGCCGGTTATTCTACCACCGGCGTTCTCCGCGACGATGACGCAAAATTAGCTTTCCGATCAAGTGCTTAAGCTGAATCTCGCCCCTGCGCGGCGTACGCGCGTGAAAACCGGGGCGGCTCGAGCGGACGGTGTGCCTTGTCTGTGTCGTCGTGGCGAAAGTGAATTGTAAGGTCTGGCGGGCATTGCCGCCGCGTCAATCCACGCCGCGCGCGCGCTGTTCGGCAAAGCGCTGGCGGAACGCGGCGAACGTCTTCGTCTCGATCGCCTCACGCATCTCGCTCATGAGCTCCAGGTAGTAGTGGAGGTTGTGGATCGTGTTGAGCTGCGCGCCGAGGATCTCGCCCACGCGGTGCAGGTGATGCAGATAGCCGCGCGTGAAGTTGCGGCAGGTGTAGCAGCCGCATTGCTCGTCGAGCGGGCGCAGCGAGTTGCGGTGCACGGCGTTGCGGATCTTGATGTCGCCAAAGCGCGTGAAGATCCAGCCGTTGCGCGCGTTGCGCGTGGGCATCACGCAGTCGAACATGTCGACGCCCGCGGCCACGCCCGCCACGAGGTCTTCCGGCGTGCCCACGCCCATCAGGTAGTGCGGCTTGTCGGCCGGCAGCTTCGGCGCGATGTGCTGGAGCACGCGCATCATGTCTTCCTTGGGCTCGCCCACCGAAAGGCCGCCGATCGCGAAGCCGTGAAACGGCATTTGCGAAAGGCCCGCGAGCGATTCGTCGCGCAGGTCCTCGAACATGCCGCCCTGCACGATGCCAAAGAGCGCGTTCGGGTTGCCGAGGCGGTTGAATTCGTCGATCGAGCGCTGCGCCCAGCGCATCGACATGCGCATGGAGTCGGCGGCTTCCTTGTGCGTGGTGGGCACGCCGTTGGTCGCGTAGGGCGTGCACTCGTCGAACTGCATGACGATGTCGGAGTTCAGCACCTTCTGGATCTGCATCGAGACTTCGGGCGAGAGGAACAGCTTGTCGCCGTTCACGGGCGAGGCGAAGCGCACGCCGTCTTCCGAAATCTTGCGCAGGTCGCCGAGCGAGAACACCTGGAAGCCGCCCGAATCGGTGAGGATGGGCCGGTTCCAGCCCATGAAGCGGTGCAGGCCGCCGTGCGCCTCGATCGTCTCGAGACCCGGGCGCAGCCAGAGATGAAACGTGTTGCCGAGGATGATCTGCGCGTGCATTTCCTCCAGCTCGCGCGGCTGCGTCGCCTTCACGGTGCCGTAGGTGCCCACGGGCATGAAGATCGGCGTTTCGACCACGCCGTGGTTGAGCGTGACGCGCCCGCGGCGCGCGAGGCCGTCGGTGCCGAGCAGTTCGAACTTGAGGCCGTTTTGCGGGCGCTCGCCCACGAGTTGACCCAGATACGCGCCGTGCTCGGCGCGTGCGTTGTTTTGATGACCTTCGGTCATGCGTTGACTCCTGTGCCACCGGAGAACAGTCCGGCGCAGATGATGAAACGCCGCCACACGCTTGCGAGTTGCGCGACGGCTTGGGAAACGTAGCTTATGCCTTGAGCGCGTCTTCGGTTCTGGTCAGCAGCATCGCGTCGCCGTAGCTGAAGAAGCGATACCGCTCGTCGATCGCGTGACGATACGCCGCGCGAATCGTCTCGATGCCCGCGAACGCCGAAACCAGCATCAGCAGCGTCGATTTCGGCAAGTGGAAGTTCGTGACGAGCCGGTCCACCACGCGGAACGCATAGCCCGGCGTGATGAAGATATCGGTCTCTGCCGAAGTTGCGGCGAGCGCCCGGCCTTCGCGTTCGGCGTCGCGCGCGGCGGCTTCGAGTGCGCGCATCGAAGTCGTGCCCACCGCGATCACGCGGCCGCCGCGCGCACGCGTGGCCGCGATCTTGTCGACGAGCGACTGTGGCAGCTGATACCACTCGCTATGCATCTTGTGTTCGGCGATGTTTTCCACGCGCACCGGCTGGAACGTGCCCGCACCCACGTGCAGCGTGAGCGTCGCGCGCTCGACGCCTTGCGCGTCGAGTTGCGCGAGCAGGGCGTCGTCGAAGTGCAGGCCCGCCGTGGGCGCGGCCACCGCACCCGGATTCTGTGCGAACACGGTCTGATAGCGCGTTTCGTCGCTCGCGTCGGCGTCGTGCGTGATGTAGGGCGGCAACGGCAGGCGGCCGTATTGGTCGATCAGCGTGAGGCAGTCGTCGGGGAAGTGCAGCGTGTAGAACGGCTCGACGCGCTCGCCCACGGTGACGTCGAATGCGTCGGCGAGGCGCAGCACCGTGCCGGGGCCCGGGCTCTTGCTCGCGCGAATCTGCGCGAGCGCCGTGCGCGCGCCGGTCAGGCGCTCGACGAGCACCTCGATCTTGCCACCGCTGGCCTTCTGGCCGAAGAAACGCGCCTTCAGTACCTTGGTATCGTTGAAGACGAGCAGGTCGCCCGGCGCGATGCACGAGGGCAGCTCGGAGAAGCGGCGGTCGACGAGACGCGCGGGTTGCGTCGTGTTGTCGACTTCCAGCAAGCGGCTCGCGCTGCGCTCGGGGAGCGCCGTCTGCGCGATCAGTGCTTCGGGAAGGTCGAAATCGAAATCGGAAAGCTTGAACATGCGGCCTGATGTAACGGAAATGCGCCGAAGGCTCGGCGCGCGGCGGCTTCGCACAGCCGAACCGCAAGAAGGTTGCGCCCCCAAAAGCGTCTGTCATGCCCGCCGGGGCGTGGCGAGCAACCCTCTTGCAGGGGACCGGAGCAAGCGTTCAAGCGCTAACTCCGGATCGACAGCGGCTATGATTGCGGGACATGCGCGTTGGCGACATGCGCTTCTGAGCCATGCCCTTGCGCGACATGCCCGAAGCACAGGCCCTCGCGTTCCACGCGTCGTGCCATGCCGGAAAGCCGATATTGTACTTGCGAAGCTGCCCATGCCCTCGTCCGTTAGCCGATTGCTGCCCGAATCCGATCCCACGAGCGAAACGCGCGACGACGCGCGTGCGCCCGATGCGGGCGTGCGCAAGCAGCAGCGCGACATGGCGCGGAAGGCCGAGCCGCTTGCGCCGCAAGCCGGCGCCGATTCCACGGCAGCCGAGCCAGCCGCGTCAGCCGCGCCTCCCGCGCGCAAACGCGCGGCCAGAAAGTCCGCGGATCAGGCGGCGGACAAAGCGGCAGACAAGAGCGCAGACAAACCCACGGCCAAAGACAAGCCCAAGCTCGCCAAAACCGCCGACCGTCTCGCGAGGCTCGGCCTCACGCGCGACATCGACCTCGTGCTGCATCTGCCGATGCGCTACGAAGACGAAACCACGCTCACACCCATCGGCGAGCTGCTGCCAGGCGGGGTTGCGCAGACCGAAGGCGTGGTGTTCGACAATGAGATCGCCTACCGTCCACGCCGGCAACTGGTCGTGAAGCTGCGCGACCCGGATGAGGCAAGCGGCGACGAGCTCCATCTGCGCTTTCTGAACTTCTACGGCTCGCAGGTCACGCAGATGGCGATCGGCCGTCGCCTGCGCGTGCGCGGCGACGTGCGCGGCGGCTTCTTCGGCATGGAGATGGTGCACCCGGCCGTGCGCGTCGTGGAAGGCGACACGCCGCTGCCCCAGGCGCTCACGCCGGTCTATCCGTCCACGGCGGGCGTGAGCCAGGCGTATCTGCGCAAGGCCATCGACAACGCACTCGCTCGCGCGTCGCTGCCCGAACTGTTGCCCGATGCGGTGGCGCGCGAGTTCATGGAGCCGCTCAATCTGCCGCCGCTCATGGACGCGGTGAAGACGCTGCACCACCCGCCCGTTCACGCCGACCAGCACGAACTCATCGACGGCACGCACCCCGCGTGGACGCGCATCAAGTTCGAGGAGTTGCTCGCGCAGCAGCTATCGCTCAAGCGCGCGCATGAAGAGCGCCGCACGCGCGCCGCGCCCGCGATGGCGCGTCACGTCGCCGGCCGCGATTCCAGCACCGCGCTGCTTGCGCGTTTGCGCGCCGCGCTGCCTTTCACATTGACCGGCGCGCAGGAGCGCGTGGTGGCGGAGATCGCCCACGACCTCGAAGCGCCGCACCCGATGCAGCGTCTGCTGCAAGGCGACGTCGGCAGCGGCAAGACCGTGGTGGCGGCGCTCGCCGCCGCGCAGGCCATCGACGCGGGCTACCAGGCCGCGCTCATGGCGCCCACCGAAATCCTCGCGGAGCAGCATGCACGCAAGCTGCGCGGCTGGCTCGAGCCGCTCGGCGTGCAGGTGGCGTGGCTCGCCGGCAGCCTCAAGGCGAAGGAGAAGCGCGCGGCGCTCGAAGCGGCGGCGCTCGGCACGGCGCAGCTCGTGATCGGCACGCACGCGATCATTCAGGAGGCCGTGGAATTTGCGCGCCTCGGTCTCGTGATCGTCGACGAGCAGCATCGCTTCGGCGTCGAGCAGCGGCTCGCGCTGCGCGCCAAGGCACAGAACGCCAAAGCGCCGGATCAGGCGCAACGCGAGTTTCAGCCGCACCAGCTGATGATGTCGGCCACGCCGATTCCGCGCACGCTCGCGATGACCTACTACGCCGACCTCGACGTTTCCACCATCGACGAGCTGCCGCCCGGCCGCACGCCGATCCTCACGAAGCTCGTCTCGGATGCCCGCCG
>NZ_DATJWR010000270.1:0-13866 GCF_035501035.1 Paraburkholderia sp. | reverse complement strand
ATGCTTGCCATCACATGCCGGCATGCAGGTACGACGCAGGTACGAAAAATCGCCCGCACGAGAACAACGGCCGGCCTACGAGACAACGTCCACCGGAGTTCCCCATGCCCTATAACCGTCGTTCGAAGCACATCACGCAAGGCGTCGCCCGCTCGCCCAATCGTTCGATGTATTACGCGCTCGGCTACGAGAAAGGCGACTTCGACAAGCCGATGATCGGCATCGCCAACGGCCACTCCACGATCACGCCCTGCAACGCGGGCCTGCAGCGGCTGGCCGACGCCGCTGTCGCCGCCATCACGAACGCCGACGCGAACCCCCAGACCTTCGGCACGCCCACCATCTCGGACGGCATGTCGATGGGCACCGAGGGCATGAAGTACTCGCTCGTCTCGCGCGAGGTCATCGCGGACTGCATCGAGACCTGCGTGCAGGGCCAATGGATGGACGGCGTGGTCGTGATCGGCGGCTGCGACAAGAACATGCCAGGCGGCATGATCGCGCTCGCGCGCATGAACGTGCCCGGCATCTACGTGTATGGCGGCACGATCCGGCCCGGCAACTGGAAGGGCAAGGCGCTGACCATCGTGTCGGCGTTCGAGGCCGTCGGCGAATTCACGGCCGGGCGCATGAGCGAAGAAGACTTCGAGGGCATCGAGACGCACGCGTGCCCCTCCACGGGCTCGTGCGGCGGCATGTACACGGCCAACACGATGAGCTCGTCGTTCGAGGCGCTCGGCATGTCGCTCATGTACTCGTCGACAATGGCCAACCCCGACGAGGAAAAAGTCGACTCGGCTGCGGAATCGGCGCGCGTGCTCGTCGAAGCCGTGAAGCAGGACCTCAAGCCGCGCGACATCATCACGAAAAAGTCGATCGAGAACGCCGTGGCGCTCATCATGGCGACGGGCGGCTCGACCAATGCCGTGCTGCACTATCTCGCCATTGCGCATGCCGCGCAAGTCGAGTGGACCATCGACGACTTCGAGCGCATGCGCAAGAAGGTGCCGGTGATCTGCGACCTGAAGCCCTCGGGCCAGTATGTCGCGACCGATCTGCATCAGGCGGGCGGCATTCCCCAGGTGCTCAAGCTCTTGCTCGACGCGGGCCTGCTGCACGGCGACTGCATCACCATCACGGGCAAGAGCATCGGAGAGGAACTGAAGGACGTGCCGTCCACGCCGCGCGCCGACCAGAAGGTGATCTTCCCCATCAGCAAGGCGTTGTACAAGGAAGGCCACCTGGCCATCCTCAAGGGCAACCTCGCGGTAGAGGGCGCCGTCGCCAAGATCACGGGCCTGAAGAACCCGGTCATCACCGGGCCCGCGCGCGTATTCGACGACGAGCAGAGCGCGATGGAAGCGATCCTTGCGGACCGGATCAAGGCCGGCGACGTCGTCGTGCTGCGCTACCTCGGCCCGAAGGGCGGCCCCGGCATGCCGGAGATGCTGGCGCCGACTTCGGCGATCATCGGCAAGGGGCTCGGCGAATCGGTGGGTCTCATCACCGATGGCCGCTTCTCGGGCGGCACCTGGGGCATGGTGGTCGGCCACGTGGCGCCCGAGGCGTTCGAAGGCGGCACGATCGCGCTCGTGCAGGAGGGCGATTCGATCACCATCGACGCGCACCAGCTCCTGCTGCAGCTGAACGTCGACGACGCCGAGCTTGCGCGCCGCCGCGCGGCATGGAAGCAGCCGGCGCCGCGTTACACACGCGGCGTGCTGGCAAAGTACGCGGCGCTCGCGCGCCCGGCCAACCAGGGCGCGGTGACAGGATAGAGGCAGGGGCGAAGGCGGGGCCTCGCCTGGCGCAGCGCCGAACCCGCGCTGCGGTGCTGAAGACAAAAGGGCGCACGCGCGGAACGTGCGCCCTTTGCTTTTATAATGCGACGACACAGCCGGCGCCCAAGCTGGCGGAGACCAGTATGAAACGAAAGTCGCAAGCGAAGAACAAGACAGCGACGCTCGCCGCCGCGCTCGCCATAAGCGCGCTCGGCGCTCTGACGTTCGGCGCAGCCCCGGCCCGCGCGCAGGACGCTCCGACGGGCCTCGCGCTCGCGCAGCAACAGAACTGCATGAGCTGCCATTCGGTGACACGCACGTTCATGGGCCCCCCGCTGCGCGATATCGCCGCGAAGTACGCGGGCAAGCCCGAGGCGCAAACCTATCTCACGCACAAGATTCTGGAAGGCAGCAGCGGCGTGTGGGGCACCGTGCCGATGCCGGCCAACACGCAGTTGAATCCGGGCCAGGCGGCCACGCTCGCGAACTGGATCCTCACGCTGAAATGAGGCCAACGGCTCGATGACGTGGGCGCGCGGCGCATTGCGCCGCCGCGCATGCCATGCAATCAGGCCGAAGGCGGATGACCCGCGCGCGCCGCCAGCTCTTCGCGAACAGCGGCCTTCACCCACACCTTGAGCTCGGTTTCGAGCGCGAGACCGATTTCGCGCGACACCTGGCCCACGAGCCAGGTCGAATGTTCCTGCATCGCGGCACTGCAGCGCGCCTCGATCACGGCGCGGCCTTCGCCCGTGAGCCAGGTCATGCAGCGGCCGCGCAAGCGTTCCACCAGGGCGTCGGCGTCGTGGGCGAACAGACCCTCGGGTTCGGGCACGCTCGCCTTGACGGAAGCGGCCACCGCGGCGCGCGCCCGCTCCACACTGCTCGCGCGCAGCGGGTTGCCGGACACCAGAACGTCGCTCAACAGCGGAATTGAAACCTCTTCCTTGTCGTGCAAGCCGGACACGATTGCCTCCATCGATCGAAGAGCGGTGCGGCCTCAGCCGCCCTGCTTGTAGTTGTTGAGCGCGTAACCGCGGTCGCGGTAGAAACGATAGCGCTCGCGGCCCGACGCGAGTTCGTCGGGCGCATCGCCGATCACCTCGAGCAGGCGCTCGAAGCGCGCGAACTGAGGCGGCACCGCCGCGCCGAGGTTGAGCAGCACGCGATGATGCGGCGCACGCTCCAGATCGGCCGCCAGCACGATGGGCGTCGTGACGGCGTGCGGACTTTCGGCCATGCAGTGCGGCACGAACTCGAGCGGCGCGAACGTCCACAGCATCTCGTCGAACGCGCGCAGGCGCGCAGGCTCGGCCAGCACGACCGCCTGCTCGCCCGCCAGATAAGCCTTGCGCACGAGCCGGCACGCATACAGCAGCGAGTCGCCGACGTTCGTGTGGAAATCGATACGCGTCATGCCCGGGCCACCTCGCCCACCGTCACACGCGTCGCAATCGTCGTGCCTGGCTTCATTGCGCCGAGCGAGCGTCCGCGGCCCGGTCGATCAGGAACTGCGCGAGCAGCGGCACGGGGCGGCCCGTCGCGCCCTTCGCCGCGCCGCTCTTCCATGCGGTGCCCGCAATGTCGAGGTGCGCCCACGGGTAGCTTTCCGTGAAGCGCGAGAGGAAGCACGCCGCCGTCACGCTGCCCGCCGGACGCCCGCCGATGTTGGCGAGGTCGGCGAAGTTCGACTTGAGCTGTTCCTGATACTCGTCGTCGAGCGGCAGGCGCCAGGCCGGATCGTTCGCTTCGCGCGATGCGTCGAGCAGCTCGCCCGCGAGCGCGTCGTCCTTCGAGAACAGGCCGCTGTTGTGATGGCCGAGCGCGATAATGCACGCGCCCGTGAGCGTGGCGATGTCGATCACGGCGGCCGGCTTGAAGCGCTCGGCATAGGTGAGCGCATCGCACAGGATCAGGCGGCCTTCGGCGTCGGTGTTGAGCACCTCGACGGTCAGGCCCGACATGGTCGTGACGATGTCGCCCGGTTTGGTGGCGTTGCCCGCGGGCATGTTCTCGCAAGTCGGGATGATGCCGATGACATTCAGCTTGAGCCCCATTTCGGCGACCGCGCGCATCGTGCCGAGCACCGAGCCCGCGCCGCACATGTCGTACTTCATCTCGTCCATGCCCTCGCCAGGCTTGAGCGAGATGCCGCCCGTGTCGAACGTGATGCCCTTGCCGACGAGCACGATAGGCGCGGCCTTGGCGCTTGCGCCCTGATAGTGCAGCACGATGAACTGCGGCGGCTCGACCGAGCCCTTCGTTACCGAAAGAAACGAGCCCATCTTGAGCGCTTCGATCTGGCGCTGGCCGAGCACCTCGACCTTGAGCTTCCAGTCGCGCGCGAGCTTCTTGGCCGTGGCCGCGAGATAGGTGGGCGTGCAGACGTTGCCCGGCAGATTGCCGAGGTCGCGCGTGAGATCCATGCCGTTGGCGAGCGCCGCGGCCTGCTTCGCCGCGAGTTTCGCGGCTTTCTCGTCGGCGGCGTCGACGCTGAAGACCACGCGCTTCAACGCGCGCTGCGCCACGTCGGGCTTGCTCTTCATTTGCGTGAAGCGATAGGTCTCGTTGCGCAGCGCGAGAATGGCCGTGCGCACGCACCAGTCGCCCGTGCGCTCCTTCACCGGCAGTTGCGCGAGCGAGAACGTGACCTGCGCGATTTTCGTGCCGAGGATCACGCGCCAGGCGGCCTTGACGGCGTCGCCGTAGGCCTTCTGGCCGAAGGCGTCCTGCTTGCCGAGGCCCACGAGCAGCACGCGCGAGGCGCCGATGCCGCTCACTTCCGGAAGCAACAGTGTGGAGCCGGCCTTGCCGTCGATGTCGCCGGCCTTGACGACGCGCGCGATTGCGCCGCCAATGGCGCTGTCGATCGTGAACGCCGCGCCCGAGAGGGTTTGCGCCTCGAATACGCCGACCACGATGCAGTCCGACTTGCCGGTCAGGAAGGAGGCCTCCCCGCCTTTGCTCCAATCACAGGCTTTTATGCTAAAGTCCATCGCGCTTGTCCTCGGATAAAATCAGGGCTTAGGATGAAAGCCGCAATTATCCGCTATTTTTCCCGTGGCGGCTCCTGGGTGGTTGCGCGAGCTGCGCGCCCCCGGCATGGGCCCGCCGCCCTGCCCATCTAGAATGATCTTCGAACGTTCCCTGCAGCGCGAACTCGCGTACACGGCCGGCGCCGTGTTCATGGTTCTGCTCACGATCATGCTCACGACGATGATGATCCGCATCGTCGGCTTCGCGGCGTCGGGCCAGATCGACCCGCGCGACGTGCTGGTGCTGATCGGCCTCACCGTGATCGGCTACATGGCCGTGATGCTGATCGTCACGCTCTTCGTGTCGATCCTGTTCGTGCTCACGCGCTGGTACAAGGATTCCGAGATGGTCGTGTGGCTCTCCTCCGGAGTGAGCCTCACGCGCCTCATCAAGCCGATCGCCGTGTTCTCCACGCCGATCATCCTGCTCGTGGTGTTCTTCGCCTTCGTCGGCTGGCCGTGGTCGAACGCGCAGAGCAAGCTGATCCGCGCGCGCTTCCAGCAGCGTGACGAAGTGTCGCTGCTCGCGCCCGGCCAGTTCCGCGAGTCGCCCACTACCAACCGCGTGTTCTTCATCGAGAGCATGAGCCCAGACCAGGCGCACGTGGAGAACGTGTTCGTGACGAGCACGGAGAACGGCAAGGTCAACGTGATCGTCTCGAAGACGGGCCACACGGAAACCATGAAGAACGGCGACCGCTTCGTCGTGCTCGAAAATGGCCGCCGCTACGACGGCGAACCCGGGCATCCCGACTTTCGCATCAGCGAGTTCCAGCGCTATGGCGTGAAGATCACGAGCCAGCCCGTGGTGTCCACGCCGTCGGCGAGCACCACGTCCACGCCGGGCCTGTTGCGCCATCCGACCCGCGACAACCTCGGCGAGCTCGCGTGGCGCGCCGGCCTGCCGCTGATCGCGATCAACCTGATGCTGCTCGGCATTCCGCTCGCCTATCAGAACCCGCGTCGCAGCCGCACAATCAATCTCGTGATGGCCGTGCTGATCTACCTCACCTATTCGAACCTGCTCAACGTCGTGCAATCGCAGATCGAGCAGGGCAAGATGTCGTTCGGCGTCGGCCTTCTCGCGCTGCACGTCGTGGTGTTCGCGCTCGTCGTGTTCATCTTCTGGATGCGCGTGCGCAACCGGCCGCTCTTCACGCGTGCGATGTTCCATCGCGCGCCCCAGGGGAGCTGACCGATGCGCATCTACGAGAAATACTTCGCTCGCCAGGTCTACCTGACGTTCATCTTCATCCTGTTCGCCTTCTCCGGCCTGTTCTTCTTCTTCGACCTCATCAACGAGCTGAACTCGGTCGGGCACGGCAACTACAAGTTCCAGTACGCCGTGCTGCGCGTGGCGCTGCAGGCGCCTTCGCGGCTCTACGAGATCATTCCGGTCGCGGCGCTCATCGCCACGATCTACGTGTTCGCGCAAATGGCCGCGAACTCGGAATACACGATCTTTCGTGTGTCCGGCCTCGCCACGCGGCAGGCGCTCGGCTCGCTGCTGAAGATCGGCATTCCGCTCGTACTCCTGACCTATGTGATCGGCGAAGTGGTCGGGCCCTACACCGACCAGCTCTCGGAGCGCGTGCGTCTCGAGGCGCTCGGCTCGGCGGTGTCGAGCAATTTCCAGTCGGGCGTCTGGGTGAAGGACACGCTCACCGCGCGCGCCGACGGCGAGCAGGTCACGCGTTTCGTCAACGTCGGCGAGCTGCTGCCCGATGCGACGATCACGAACGTGCGCATCTACGAATTCGATTCGCTGTTCCGGCTCACCAACGTGCGGCTCGCGAAGAGCGGCACCTATCAGCCGCCGGGCCACTGGCTGCTCAAGGACGTGACCGACACCCAGCTGATCGGCGTGCCGCCGCCGCAAAACCAGCCGGTCGACGCGCTCAACCCGGTCTATCGCGCGCAGCAGACTTCGGCGCCCGAATACTCGCTGCGCTCGGAGCTCACGCCGAACATTCTCTCGGTGCTGCTCGTTTCGCCCGACCGCATGTCGATGTTCAATCTGTTCCGCTACATCCAGCATTTGACGGAGAACCATCAGGACGCGCAGCGCTACCAGATCGCTTTCTGGCGCAAGCTGCTCTACCCGTTCGCCGTGTTCGTGATGCTCGTGCTTTCGCTGCCGTTCGCGTATCTGCACACGCGCGCGGGCGTGGTGGGCATGAAGGTGTTCGGCGGGATCATGCTCGGCATGAGCTTCCAGCTCGTCAACACGCTGTTCTCGCACGTGGGTACACTGAACACCTGGCCCGCGCCGCTCACGGCGGCGACACCCGGGCTCATCTACCTCGCCGTCGGCCTGATCGGGCTGAAATGGGTCGACCGGCACTGACTTTGCGGGCATCGGCAGGCATGGGCACCCACGGCATGATCCTCTTTGGCCACGGCGCGCGCGACGCGCGCTGGCAAGAGCCGTTTCAGCGGCTCGCCGTCAAGCTCGCCGCCGCGCGCGGCGAAGCGGCGCCGGTGGGTCTAGCCTTTCTCGAACTCATGACGCCCGACCTGCCCACGGCCATCGCCGGGCAAGTCGAGGCCGGCTGCGACACGATTACGGTCATCCCCGTGTTCTTCGGCCAGGGCGGCCACGTGCGCCGCGATCTGCCCGCGCTGATCGCGCAGTGCCAGGCGCTGCACCCCGAAGTGCGCCTGCGCTGCGCGGGGGCCGTGGGCGAGGACGACGCCGTGCTCGATGCGATCGTGCAGTATTGCCTCGAAAATCAGAGCGCCGAGCCGCGCTGACGCATAAAAAACGGGCTGCTCGAAAGCAGCCCGCCTTGCATTCCACCATTGCGGCACCAGGCCGATCGCGCTTACGCCGCGGCGCGGCGACCTTGATGCGTGTCCTGCGTTTCTTCCGCGGCCTCGTCCCCGCGATGCGCTTGCCCTGCCCTCTCGGCGAACGCCGCGCCGATCATGAGCAGGCTCGGCTGCGCCGGGTCGAGCCAGTCCTGCGCTTCACCCGCGGCGAGCCCCGCCAGCGTGAGCGTGAGCATGCGCTCACGCGCGGTGCTGCACGCTTCGACGATCGCCACCGGTGTCGCACCTGCGCGGCCCGCCTCGATGAGCTGGCTCGCGATTTCGGGCGCGCTGTCGCGGCCCATGTAGAACACGAGCGAATCGGCGTTCACCTGCTCGCGAATTTCCTCGCTGCCCGCCGCGCGCGAATACGTGGCGAGCGCGACGCTGCGCGCCACGCCGCGCAGCGTGAGCGAACGTTGCAGCGTGGCCGCGCTCGCGAGCGCTGCGGTAATGCCCGGCACGACTTCGAACTCGATGCCGGCCGCTTCGAGCGCACGCATTTCCTCGTCGGCGCGGCCGAACAGCATCGGGTCGCCGCCCTTCAGGCGCACGACCACCGCGTGTTCGCGCGCCGCATCAACGAGCTGCTTGTTGATGAAGTGCTGCGCCGTGGAGCGCTGCCCGCAGCGCTTGCCGACCGCGATGAACTTCGCGCCTTGCGGCGCGTAGTCGAGCATGGCCGGCTCGACGAGCGCGTCGTGCAGCACAACGTCGGCGCTGGCGAGCAACCGTGCGCCGCGTACCGTGATGAGGTCCGCCGCGCCCGGGCCCGCGCCGATCAGATATACCTTACCCATTGACTTTCGAATCTCCTGTCGGCAGGCGTTGGCGCGCTACCGGGCGGAAAGCCTCACGCGGAGAACGCGCGGATCATGCCGGCCGCGACCGTGTGATGCGTCG
Organism: Paraburkholderia sp.; assembly: GCF_035501035.1. Taxonomy (GTDB): domain Bacteria; phylum Pseudomonadota; class Gammaproteobacteria; order Burkholderiales; family Burkholderiaceae; genus Paraburkholderia. The sequence goes on along the minus strand of NZ_DATJWR010000270.1, from coordinate 5,336 downwards.
CTTCGTCGATCAGCACGAATGCGCCGGTGCCAGGATTCGCATCATACAGGTCGCAGACGAGCGGCTTTTGCAACGAGAGCGCCACGCGGCCGATATCGTTCATCGCGAGGTCGAGGCGGTCGGTCGCGTGCGAAAGCGTATGCACGTCCAGCACCTGCTTGATTGCGCCGATCTTCGCGAACACCGTGCTGGTGGTCTGCTTGAGCAGGTACTTGCGCTGCGGCGAAAGCGGTTCGTCGTCGAACCAGCAGAGGTCCGCTTCGAGCTTCTTCGCCGGCTGGATGCCGTCGGCCGCCGGCACGAAGGTGTCGCCGCGCGAAACGTCCACGTCTTCGGCGAGACGGATCGTGACGGTCTGCCCCGCGAACGCGCGGTCGACCTGCGCCGTGCCGCCCGGCACCGGCGCGATGATTTCGGCGACCGTCGCGCTGCGGCCCGCAGGCAGCACCGTGATGGCGTCGCCGAGCTTCACTTCGCCGGCTTCGACGCGGCCCATGTAGCCGCGGAAGTCGTCGGCGCTCGAGCCGTCCTGGCGCGCGACCCATTGCACCGGGAAGCGCAGCGCCTCGCCCGTGGCCTGTGCGACCGGCAACGACTCGAGCACGTCGAGCAGCGGCTCGCCCGCGTACCACGGCATGCGCTCGCTCGCGGCCACGATGTTGTCGCCCTTGAGCGCCGACACCGGCACGAAGCGCACATCGGAGAGACCCAGCTGGCGCGCGAGCCCGACATAGGCTTCGCGGATCAGGTTGAACGTCGCTTCGCTGTAGTCCACCAGATCCATCTTGTTGATCGCGACGATCACGTGCTGCAGGCCGAGCAGCTTGACGATGGCGCTATGGCGCTTGGTTTGCGGCAGCAGTTGCGTGACGCCATCCTCGACCGTCACGCGCGTGGGATCGATGAGGATGATCGCGGCATGCGCCGTCGAAGCGCCCGTGACCATGTTGCGCGTGTACTGCTCGTGGCCCGGCGTGTCGGCGATGATGAACTTGCGCTTGGCGGTGGCGAAGTAGCGGTACGCCACGTCGATCGTGATGCCCTGCTCGCGCTCGGCTTCGAGGCCGTCGGTGAGCAGCGACAGGTCGATCTCGTCGCCCACGGTGCGCTTGTTCTTCGCGCGCGAGAGCGCCGAGAGCTGATCCGAGAGCACGGCCTTGCTGTCGTACAGCAGGCGGCCGATCAGCGTGCTCTTGCCGTCGTCCACGCTGCCCGCCGTGATGAAGCGCAGCACGCCGAGGTCTTCAGGTTGATGCGTCGTAACCATGTTCAATTGTTCCTCGTCGTGCTCTTTAGAAATAACCTTGCTTCTTGCGCTGTTCCATCGCCGCTTCCGACGTCTGGTCGTCCATGCGCGTCGCGCCGCGTTCCGTGATTTCGGTCACGGCGGTTTCGGCGATGATCTTCTCGACGTCGTCGGCATCGCTTTCCACCGGGCAGGTGCAGCTGATGTCGCCGACGGTACGGAAACGCACCTGCGCCATCTCGCTCGTTTCACCTTCCTTCATCGGCGTGAGCGGCGTGACCGGCACGAGCAGGCCGTTGCGGCGCACGATCTCGCGCTGGTGCGCGTAATAGATCGACGGCAGTTCGAGCTTCTCGCGTTCGATGTACTGCCACACGTCGAGCTCGGTCCAGTTCGAGATCGGGAACACGCGCAGGTGTTCGCCGTTGTGCAGACGCGCGTTGTAGAGGCTCCACAGTTCCGGGCGCTGGGCCTTCGGGTCCCACTGGCCGAATTCGTCGCGGAACGAGAAGATGCGCTCCTTCGCGCGGGCCTTCTCTTCGTCGCGGCGCGCGCCGCCGATCATCGCGGTGTAGCCGTATTGCTCGATCGTTTCGAGCAGCGTGACCGCTTGCGCGGCGTTGCGCGAATCGGTCTCGCGGCGCAGGCGCACGGTGCCGCGCTTGATCGAATCCTCGACGTGGCCCACCACGAGCTCGGCGCCGATCTCGGCCGCACGGCGGTCGCGAAAGTCGATCACTTCGTCGTAGTTGTGTCCCGTGTCGATGTGCACGAGCGGGAACGGCAGCGTGGTCTTGCGGTTCGCGCCGAGGCCGAATGCCTTCAGCGCGAGCGCCAGCACGACGACCGAATCCTTGCCGCCCGAGAACAGCAGCGCGGGCTTGCTGCATTCGGCAACGAGTTCACGCAGGATGTGAATCGACTCGGCTTCGAGCCAGTCGAGATGGTCCATGCGGTTCGCCGTGACCTGAAGCGGCGCGTTCACTGCTGAGTCGAGCGTCGTGCTCATGTTGGGATCCTTCCTTTGTTCGCACCCCTTTTACTGGGCACGCGGTACTCGGTATTCGACGTCGCGCCGGTTCTGACGACGGCGCAACAAGTTTCAATCTTAGTTCGGCTGGCTGATCGACGACATTTCGGACGACACTTCCACGACCGGAATGGCGGACACGGAGCTGATATGCAAGCCGCACTCCTTCGTGTCGCGCGACTCCCACCACCAGCGGCCCGCGCGGCTGTCCTCGCCGGGGCGCACGGCGCGCGTGCAGGGTTCGCAGCCGATGCTCGGGTAGCCGCGCGCATGCAGCGGATTCACGGGCACGTCGAAGGCGCGCAGATACGTCCAGACGTCGGCTTCGGTCCAGTCCGCGAGCGGATTGAACTTGGCGATGCCGCGAGCGCTGTCCTGCTCTTCCTCGTGCAGCTCGGCGCGCGTGACCGACTGCTCGCGACGCTGGCCGGTGACCCAGGCCGAGACGCCCGCGAGCGCACGGTTCAGCGGCTCGACCTTGCGGATTTCACAGCAGCGCTTGCGCAGGTCGACGCTCTCGTAGAACGCGTTCAGGCCGTGCTCGGCGACGTATTCCTCCACCGCATCGGCCAGCGGATGGAACTGCTCGATCTCGTAGCCGTAGCGCTCGCGCACACGGTCGAGCATGCCGAGCGTTTCCGCATGAAGGCGTCCCGTGTTCAGCGAGAAGACGCCGATCTTGACGCCTCGCGAAAGAATCGCGTGCGTGAGCAGCATGTCTTCCGCGGCGAGGCTGCTGGCCAGCTTGACGTTGGCGTGACGCGCGGCGATCGAATCGAGCAGCGCGTCGAGGCGCTCGATCTTCGCTTGTAGCTCAGGCGTCACTTCGTGGGCCGAAGTACTCACGGCGGTGCTCATGCTGCGGCGCCCTGTTGCGCGAGGCGGCGGCGAAACAGCGGCGACGGCTCGTCGAACGCGCCCTGGTACTGCACCGTGAATTCCGTGAACGCCTTGAGCGCGTCGTGGATGTCCTTGTCGGCGCGCAGCGCGTACGAATCGAAGCCGCAGCGCTCGTAGAAGCGCAACTGGTCGCGAAGCACGTCGCCGATCGCGCGCAGTTCGCCCTCGTAGCCATAACGCTCGCGCAAGAGCCGCGCGATCGAATAGCCGCGGCCGTCGCGGAACACGGGGAAGTCCACGCCGATCAGCGCGAGCTTGTCGAAGTCGCCGGCGATATCGGCCGGTTCACTGTCCGGCGCGAGCCACACGCCGAGTTCTTCCTTGCTGCGCGAGGCGACGAGCGCGTCGCGCCCGGCCTGCCACAGCGCGAGCGGCACCAGCACCTTGCCCGCGGGCAGCGCGGCAATTTCGGGCAGCGCGCCGTCTTCGGCTGCGCGCACGACTTGCCAGGTGTCTTCGACGATCTCGCGCTGTTTGATGATCAATGCCATTGCTTAACTCTCGTATCTCGTTGCGTGCGGTGGCTCAAGCGTGGGCCGGCTGGCGCGAGGCGTACACGCGCTCCTTGAACGGGGCGATGCCGATGCGGTCGTAGGTGTCGATGAAGCGCTCGCCGTCGATGCGGTGCGCAACGAACGTGTCGATCACCTTCTGCACCACGTCGGGCATTTCCTCGGCCGAGAACGACGGGCCGATCACGCGGCCAAGGCGCGCGCCGTTGGCGCCGTTGCCCTGCTCGCCGCCGAGCGAGACCTGATACCACTCCGCGCCGTCCTTGTCCACGCCCAGCACGCCGATGTTGCCGACGTGGTGGTGACCGCACGAGTTCATGCAGCCCGAGATGTTGAACGACAGGTCGCCGAGGTCGTGCACGAAATCGAGGTTGTCGAAGCGCTCCTGGATCGCGAGCGCGATGGGGATCGACTTCGCATTCGCGAGCGAGCAGAAGTCGCCGCCCGGGCACGCGATGATGTCGGTCAAGAGGCCGATGTTCGCCGTCGCAAAGCCTTGCGCCTTCGCCTTTTCCCACAGCGCGAAGAGGTCGCGCTTCTTCACGTCCGCGAGGATCAGGTTCTGCTCGTGCGATACGCGAATCTGGCCAAACGAGTATTCGTCGGCCCAGTCGGCCACGGCTTCCATCTGCGCGTCAGTGGCGTCGCCCGGCGCGATGTTGCGCGGCTTGAGCGAGAGCGTGACCGAAGCGTAGCCCGGCACGCGGTGCGGGCGCACGTTGCGCTCGACCCAGCGTGCGAACGCGCGCTCTTCGAGCAGATGCTTCTCGTACGACGTATCCGTATCGGCAAGCTTTTCGTAAGCGGGCGGCGCGAAATGCTTCGACACGCGGTCCACTTCTTCCTGCGTGAGCGTCGAGGGGCCGTCCTTCAGGTGCAGCCACTCTTCTTCGACCTGCTCGGCGAACTTGGCCGGCGAGAGCGCCTTCACGAGAATCTTGATGCGCGCCTTGTAGAGGTTGTCGCGGCGGCCGTAGCGGTTGTACACGCGCAGCACGGCTTCGCAGTAGGTCAAGATGTGCTGCCACGGCAGGTTGCGCCGGATGATGGCGCCGACGATCGGCGTGCGGCCAAGGCCGCCGCCCGCGAGAATGCTCGCGACGACTTCGCCCTGCTCGTTGCGCTCGAGGTACACGCCCAGGTCGTGGATCTGCACGGCGGCGCGGTCTTCCTTCGAGCCCGAGACGGCGATCTTGAACTTGCGCGGCAGCCAGGCGAACTCGGGGTGGAACGTCGACCATTGGCGCATGATCTCGGCCCACGGACGCGGATCGATGACTTCGTCGGGCGCGACGCCCGCGAACTGGTCGGCGGTGATGTTGCGGATGCAGTTGCCCGAAGTCTGGATGCCGTGCATCTGCACCGACGCGAGCTTCGCGAGGATCTCAGGCGTTTCTTCGAGCTTGATCCAGTTGAACTGGATGTTCGAGCGCGTCGAGAAATGGCCGTAGCCGCGGTCGTGCTCGCGCGCGATGCGGCCAAGCATGCGCAACTGGTCGCTGCGCAGGTTGCCGTACGGAATCGCGATGCGATGCATGTAGGCGTGACGCTGGTAATACAGGCCGTTCTGCAGGCGCAGCGGGCGGAACTCTTCTTCGCTCAATTCGCCCGACAGGCGGCGGCGAACCTGGTCGCTGTATTGCGCGAC
>NZ_DATJWR010000269.1:0-8029 GCF_035501035.1 Paraburkholderia sp. | reverse complement strand
TATCTGGACGTTTCACCCGTACGCCGTCTTCAGACCGAGCATCTCGTCTTGAACCCTGTCATCGGCGAATGCGGCATCAACGATGAAGCTTTCGCAGCACGTCGACATCAACGAACGATGTCCGCCTCACCGAACTAACGGATTCATCTGAAAACTCCTACACAATTCGTAATCCTATGTAATGAAGAGCTTTTTCTTTGCGTTGCGAACTGGAGCAGGTATCCGGCGCGAGATAAGAAGACTTCTGTCGCGCCTGCTCATCGCAGCTCTTCTCGGCAGCGTGATCGGCTTTGAGCGTGAGCGACTGAACTGGGCAGCTGGCCTGCGCACACACATGCTGGTCTGCGTCGGTGCCGCACTGATGATGCTGGTTTCGGCATTCGGTTTTGCGGACGTGCTCGGCGAAAAGAACGTCGTGCTCGACCCTTCCCGCGTTGCGGCCCAGGTTGTCTCGGGAATCGGCTTCCTTGGCGCGGGATCCATCCTGCTTCGTGGCGAAGTTGTGCGTGGTTTGACCACGGCTGCAAGCCTGTGGTCAGTGGCCGGTATCGGTCTCGCGGTGGGCGGCGGCATGTACACGGCAGCAATCGGCGCCACGCTCATTATTCTGATCATTCTGGTCGGCGTGAAGCCGCTGGAGCGGCGCTTTATTTCCGTGCGTCAGCAGCGCAACATACAGCTGCTGGTCGAACGCGGTAGCGTGACGCTCGACTCCGTGCATCGAGCCCTCGGCTCGGGCAGCGCGCGTGTCAAGCAGTTCATTGTCCAGCAATCCGACGATGATGCCGATCTAGATGACGTGCAGATCGCGCTGTCGCGGACAAGCGCGAACGATTTCTCCGCGATCTGCTCACGGCTCGTGGCCATGACGGGCGTGCGGGAATGTCGCCGGGAAAAATAAGGCGAGGGAGACAGGCATGACGCGAAGCTACGATTACGAAGGCTTTACGCTCGAGATCTCCGTTGAGTCCGATATCAGCATCGGACTGAAGAAACTTGAGCCAGCCCGGGCGGGGTACGTTGCTGTCGTCAGGATCTTTCAGGCAGCCACCACGGTTGCCGTGTTTGCTCCCTTACGCTTCGGCGAAGTGGGTGGTCGTCCATTCACCACAGAGTCCGACGCGCTCATGGGTGGATACAGCGCGGCGCGCAAGATCGTCGACGACCTGTTCTGTCACGACCGCCATTAATCCTTCCATGCGTGACGGGCAGCAAAGCGCATGCAGCACCTGTTCCGGCGCCGCGTTACCGCATTGCGTGGCCGCGCGTCAGCCGCTGCTGACACCCCCACCACGCGCGTAAAATCCCACATATTGGGGAAACTCCTGAACAACATCGATTTATGATCCGGATTTTACAAAGTTAGAATAAACGCTCTAGATCGTTCGGCAGAGGGCCCCGGTGAGGATTTGCGGGAGCCAGGCATCCCGACGATCCGCCGCAGTGGCAGCGGCAACGCCCTGTTGGTGAGCACCTGGAGCCGATTCGTGAGTTATCCTGAGCAGAAATCATTTGCCACAGCCGCTGCCTGCACGGCGGCATGCCCGTTCCCGGCTATCCATCTGGCTACCGCCCTGGGTGAGCTCGCCCGGTTAAACCTCTCGATGTACGGAGTGGTACTCGCCGGCGCACGGGAGAATCGGGAAGACATTACCTCGTCGAAGACGACGTACCCCTTAGCCTGGAACCAGGCCGCGGCGCTGCCTTCGCTTGCTGTCCCGATGGGCGCGCATACCGTCGCCCTGATCGACCTGACGTTGCAGACTACGGCAACGCTCAACCGGCTGGCCTTCGCGAGCTATGTCGAGATGGCCCGGCAGGCGTCGGCTGGGATGACTGCAATGGGCAGGAGCGCGTGGATCGCAGATGCGACGACACAGGTGGCGAGCGACGTTCCCGAGCATTCTCCTGCCGCAGCACTGGGGGCGCCCGCTGTCGTGCGGGACATCGCGCGCGAGGTTGCGGGTTCCACCCCGGCAGCTGCGCTGCCAGCCAGCAGGCGACGACGAAGTCCTTCCCCCGGAAGCCGCGCGTCGTCCTGACCGGTCGTTCCAGCGTACTTCTGCCGCCGGATGCCGCTCCTGTTTTCCCCACTTCAAGGGAATGCCATGCTGAGCCCCCACGAACTCGCCACGTTGATGCTGGTGAAGGACGCGCCGGAGCGGATGGAGGCGAACCGCGTCGAGCTCGGCGCGCTTCGCGAACTCCAGCTGGTCGCAATTGAGCCACCTGAAACGGGCATGCCCGTGCCTCGCGTCACCCCACGGGGCGACGCCTTCCTGCGTGCGATTGCCAGAGCGTGCTAGGGCGCGACAGGCTATCGTTGCACTGTCGTCGGGACGATATTGATGCGCCGTGCCGTCCACACAGGAAAGCGGCGATCGGGGCTTTATGGGGAGGCGGGCATGGATCAATCCTGGCTGGGTATGGGTGTCGGCGCCATCGCGCTCGTCATCGCGGCAGCCGGCGTCGCGGCTCATTATCGACGTGAGCGGCGCCGCGCCGATCTGCTGCGCAATCTTGATCACCATGAATGGTGGCAAAGTATCCGGACACGGCGCTAGCTCGTCCAGGAACACCGTCTCCTTGCGCGGACCGGGGGGCGGTGCGAATAGAGCAGAGATATGTCCGTCAAAAACGACCAATACTACTGAATAAAAATCGGGGGGTGTAGCGTGAGCCATGATTTTGCCGAGCAGGACCTGGCGCATATCAGAAGTGTTATCAGCCATTTCGAACACGCAGCGGATGGAGTGCGTGTCATCGAGACAGGGTCGGTGACCAGTCTGAACTACTGGCGCGACAGGGTTACGACAATTCTGACCATGCCTTCGCTGCCCATGCACATCGAAAGGCAGGCGAGAGATGTGCTTGGACGTCTGGACCGCCTGGACGACGCGTGTCGTCACGATCGGACCGGCGACGCCCGCGAGCCATTCTGATCGCATTGAGCGAAGCGGGAGATGCCGGACATGCCATACGTGCCACCGCATGAGATCGCGCCAGCCGTCCTTGTGGCGGGTTCTCTAAAGGAGGCGGCCCGCTTCCTGCTCTGCACACTCTGTCACGAACCCGTAAATCCGGTCCCCGTCCCTCCGTGCTCTGCTGGGTAAAGCTGCTGCATGCACGCGGCGCCGACTTTGCGTCTCACGTTGTGACGTGCGAGTGCTGGCTCCGGGAGCACTACAGGGGCTACCGACCCAGGCTGCCGGGTGCGGACTGACTGCGAGGTCTTTGCAGCACGTCAGGCCTGCGTTGATCAGTGGCGCTTCCCGTTGCCTTCGTGTCCAGATCGCGATTCGCTACTACGCGAGCCTTTGCCCGAAACGAACTTCTGGGTCTGGCTGGCGAATTCACGCAGTTCGTGACGCGTGTACCACGGCCACCATGCGACATGATAGAAAAGGAGGCAGCCACCGCGCGCCCCATGGCGCCACCTGTGCGGCGCGCCGTCAGTGGGGAAGTCTGCAAGCGTCAGGTAGCCCAGGCAGCAGGCACCGAGCGTCATCCAGGCAATGGCGATGACGATCGTCGGTACGGAAAGTGCGCATGCAACGACGAAAATGCCGAGCGGCGCACAGATTTCGAACGGCGAACGCGTGCTCACGGCCTTCTCCCTCAGTCGAAATAGTGTGCCTGAAAGGTCAGCGCTTGCCGGCGCCTGATGTGCACGGTTGCTCCACAACACCGGTGAAACCCCGCCAAGCCGTTTCAACGCCGGCGAGCTGCGACCTGGAACGACAGCGCGATCAGTGTCGCGCGTTGCAGGCGCTCACATGTAGGATCCGGGCCGTTACATTCCTGCTTTTTCTCCGCAGCCAAGGTAAGCCAGTTGGTGCGTCCGCTTGCAAAATCCTGATTGTCGCGACGACTCCATTCGATGGTCGGGACTCGAACGCGGCTCACTTCGATTTTGGTGGCCGCCCGGTCTTGACCGGCTCGACCGCCTTGACGGCCGCTAGAAGGCGTTTCGTCGGTTCAGACGCCAGCAGAAGGAGCCCCGCACGCACAAGCTCGCTCTTTTTTACGGCAACGCCCGCGTCGAGGCACCGCTGCTTGAGTACCGCGAGCTTTTCGTAATCCTCCCTGGGCATCGTAAAGGTGTCGCGCACGACCTTTTCCGGTTTGACATGCTCTTTGTGGTGCCGAGCAGCGCGCGGGGGAGCCGCTTCAGCAAGCTTTGCCTTGCGGGCCTGTGGCGGGGACGCCACATGTCGGGTCTTCGCAACCTGGACCGACTTCCCGCCGGCTGTGGCCTCGGTTGCACCGTCGTTGGAGGATGCATGCGCCCGCTTGTCGCTTCTGTTCCTGGTAGCGTGTGGTTTCATGGCTTTTTGTACATTTGACAAACCGTACAAACAGTTTATCGTCTTTCTGGTAAGAGGAGTTTTCCATGCCAGACAAGCACATTTCCAGCCGGTTCGATGCGGACCTTGAACACCTGTCGTCGAGATTTTTCGCGATGGGGGGACTGGTTGAGTCACAGTTGACCGATGCAATGGACGCCCTCAGCCGCTTCGACATGGACCTGGTCGAGAAGGTGATTGATGAGGAGCATCGACTCAATGCGATGGAAATCGAGATCGATGCCGAGTGCAACAACATCATCGCGCGGCGCCAGCCCATCGCATCCGACCTGCGGCGGCTGATGGCCTTCTCCAAAGGCATCACCAATCTCGAGCGCGCAGGCGATGAAGCACGCAAGATTGCAAAGCGGACGAGGAAGATCTCGAATGATGCTGCGGGCAGGAATCTGAATATCGCTGAAATCCGGACATCCGGCCAGATGGCAGGAACCATCTTCCACGACGCGCTCGCGGCATTTGCCCGGCTCGATACGGTCGAGGCGGCCAGGATCATGCGCGAGGATGAGGCGATTGACGAACAGTACCGCGCATTTGTGCGCAAGCTGCCGGCGTACATGACGGAGAACCCCCGAATCATTTCTTCCGCACTCGACTATGTGTCCATTGCGTCGGCCATCGAGCGGATTGGCGACCATGCGAAGAACCTGGCGGAGCTTGTCATTTATGTTGTCAAAGGCAAGGATGTCCGTCACCTTTCGCGCGACCGGCTTGAGCGCGAGGCCCTGGACGATTGACCGCGGCGCAGCAGCGGCATGTGATCTCAACGGTCGTGTGCGCGATGTGCGATTACCGATTGGACGGTCGGGAAGTGTGTCGCAGACTGGTCAAATGGCTTGTCGCATTCGTCGCTGTGCTGGTTGTTTTTGCGGTGGACAGGCATTGGCCATAGCGCCAGCCGGACGCTGCACCCCGTCGGTCGCGCTGCGGTCCATGAAGTGCTCGTAGTGAATGATGCGTGTGTTGTGGGGTACGACAATGAAGATGTCTCACAGATTGCAGTCCCAATCGGCCGGGCCGGTTTGGGGGCTGATTATGGGGTTGTTCCTCGCGGCGATCGGGATCGTCATGTGGATTCATGTGAAGTCATCGCAACCTGGCGATTCCGTCGATGAATCGCTTGCGATGGCTGTCATGCTTGTTGGCGCTTTTCTGGCTGTTTATGCCGGTCGGGAAATCATCCACGGCCGACGATGAATCCGCAACAGCAAGGGGTGTTGTGAAAGGCTTATACGTACGCTAGGCGTACAGACGTTCCATTGGGTCACAGTGGTTCTCGTGCTGGTTGCGTTCGTCTATGGCCCGGGTGGTTATGAGGAGCGGGGTTATTCGTCAACGCATAATTTCGATCGTCGCCTGCACGAGACGACTTCCTTGCGATGCGCCCCGCGAAGCCAACGGGCCAAAGCGGCGACGGGGTCGTCGTCGGAGGCCATGTCCCCCATGCACGCGCTGCAGGACGCCCGCCTCTTCCAGATAAAGCGGGTCGCGGCGCAACGTTTCGCGCGACACGCCGGGATCCGCCGTGGCCCTCTCGTTCGAGACACGGCCCAGCTTCGACAGGAGGGTGCATAGGTGCTCGTGACGACCCTTCTGACACGTCTGAAATGCTCAATCGCAGGATCTGGCAATCAGGGTTTCGTCGGCGCGGAGGTATGCAGCCTGCATCCGCCAAAACGCGAAGTTACGCGTTTTTGACAGCTTGCAAAATTCCGGATTTACTCACACGATCGCGGTAGGAATGGCCATTACTGGTCACCCCCCGCACAGATCCCGGCGTGCCCGATTCGGGCACCGGGCTCCTACCTCGGGTGTTTGACGGCGAAACGCTGACTTGGCCATGGATGAAGGATTCGAGGTTTGGGGAGCCAGGCGTCGGCAATCTTGGCCATGCGCAGCCAGGTCAGGCCGTCTTTCTGGCTGCGCCGCCGGAGCGTGCGCCTCCATAGATCGATGACGTGGTGGCGAAAGGCGCCGAGTGCTCGAGAATTCGTGGGTACCGCATGATACGCAAAGTAACCACGAACCACCTGCCTGAGCCATCGTCCCTGTTCGGGAATCGGCACATGCATGCGCTGCCGCAGCTGCTCCTTGATTTCCCTGAGCTTGGCTCGCAGGCGATCGCCTCGGCTCTTCCGATGAAGCAGAAAGGAGCCGCGACGTGATTTGCCGCAAATGAAGATAAAGCCCAGGAACGTAAAGGTCTCCGGCTTGCCAAGACCGCGGCTGTGTCGGTTTGCCACCGCGTAGCGGCCAAACTCCAACAGCCGGGTCTTGTCCGGATGAAGCGCAAGCGAGAACTCCTCCAACCTCAACCGCATCGCCTCCCAGAAGCGCCGCGCGTCAGCTTCATGCTCGAAGCCGACAACAATGTCATCCGCGTACCGCAGGATGATCACGTTGCCTTTAGCTTCTCGCCGTCGCCACCGGTTGGCCCAGAGATCAAAGACGTAGTGCAAGTACACGTTCGCGAACAGTGGCGATGCCACGGATCCCTGCGGTGTGCCTGACTCGCTGACGCTCCACTCTCCGTCTTCCAGAATGCCCGCCTTGAGCCACTTGCGCACAAGGCGAATGATGCGGCTGTCGCCGATCCTGTGCTCCAGGAATCGGACTAGCCATTCCTGGCTAACCGAGTCAAAGAAGCTCTTGAGATCGGTGTCTAAAATCCAGTTCACCGGGGTGCTAGTGATTCCCACCACCAACGCGTCCAGCGCATCGTGCTGACTGCGTCCTGGCCGGAAGCCGTACGAGAAACCGAGGAAGTCTCCCTCGTAGATCGCGTTCAGCACCTCCACCACCGCGCGCTGGACGATTTTATCCTCCAGGGCGGCGATCCCCAACGGGCGCTGTTTGCCATCCGACTTCGGTATGTATTGTCGCCGAACGGGTAACGCCCGGTACGCTCCACTTTGGACTCGCGCGTGCAAGGATCGGAGATTTTCTTCCGAGCCCGCCTCATAGTCCTTCCACCTCAGCCCATCCACCCCGGGCGCTGCATTGCGTTTAAGCGCAAAGAACGACTCCCGAAGTCGGTCGACCGTGACATGATGTAGGAGCGCGGTGAACCGTTCCTTCTTCCGCTGCCTGGCAGCTTGCCGTACACGTTCCAGCCCCTGTGACACGCTTGCCCGGTTCTGCGCCCGGCGCGTGTGCGGTTGGCCCGTGTTCCCCTTGGTCCCCGCCCTTTGCTCCACCCACTCCGCAGCCGGTTTCCCGGCCTTGTTCGCAGGCTTCGTCGCTAATATGGCGGAGTCTGACTTCTCCCGTCCGTTCGTCATCGGCTACGGCTCCTCGCCTTCCCGACGCGGACCAGCCCATACTGCGACTGGCCAGACGAGAGATCTCCCGGTTCCCGCACAAGGAGCGTCCGTACGTGCCAGGGTCTTCGACCACGCCGGGTCGTCAGGGCGCTCGCGCTCACGCACCCTTCCGTATGGCCTTCCGCGTTCTGAACCGCGTCGGCACCCGGGATGTCTATACTGTCGCGGCTCAATGGCTGGCCCGCACGCTCCCCTACCGACGCTTCGCCGGCACCCTCACGGATGCCTGCGCACGGCTCGGGGTCGATGTGGTTCGCTACTCCCTCATCGTAGTGGACTTTCACCACCTACTCCTTGCCGGTTTCTACCGGCGCACTCAGAAATATAGCGGACAGATTGATG